>NZ_JBNCLY010000008.1:121067-177755 GCF_049844915.1 Gordonia sp. DT30
TGAAAACGGGCGAGCATCGCCGTCACCGGCACTACCCTCGCCCCATGGGCCCCGGTTTCTACGACCGACACTTCCTGCCGCACCTGGTCAACGTGACCTGCGGCTCGTCGCTCACGATGCCGCTGCGTAACCGCGTCTGCGTCGGGCTGCACGGCCACGTCGTCGAGTTGGGGTTCGGGTCCGGACACAACGTCGGCGCCTACCCGGACGCGGTCACCGAGGTCTCCGCCGTGGAGCCCTCCGACGCGGCGTGGCGCCTGGGCGCCGATCGGATCGCATCCAGCTCGGCCCCCGTCATCCGCGCCGGTCTCGACGGACAATCACTTCCCTTCGCCGACAACACCTTCGACGCCGCGTTGTCGACGTTCACGATGTGCACCATCCCGGATCTGCCTGCTGCAATCGCGGAATTGCGTCGCGTCCTCAAAGCCGGTGCGCCCGTGCGGTTCCTGGAACACGGCCGCGCCCCCGACGAATCGGTGCGGCGCTGGCAGCACCGCCTCGAACCGATGCAGCGCCGCATCGCCGGTGGCTGCCACCTCACCCGCGACATCCCCGCGGCCATCGCCGACGCCGGCTTCGAGATCACCGACCTCGACCGGTTCTATCAGCCCGGCACCCCGAAGTTCTTCGGCGCCCTGAGCCTCGGCGGCGCCCGCGCGACCTGACCGGCACCGGCGACGACCCCATCGTCCCCCGACCGCTGGTTCCCGGCGCGCACGATGTTGTTCGTCGCCCCATTCGCGGCGCGGCGGGCGGCGAGACGTCGCACCCGGCCTGCCCCTATGTGATCTGTCCGACGCGACGATTACGCTCGACCCCATGAGTGGGCAGACTTCGCCGGACGCCGGCACACCCGAACCCTCCACACCTCCCACCGCGACCGACAAGCCCGCCGACCGCGAATTCGACATCGTCGTCTTCGGCGCCACCGGATTCGTCGGCCGGCTGACCGCGCGCCACCTCGCCGAATTCGCCCCGGCAGGCACCCGGATCGCGCTGGCCGGACGCACCGAGACCAAACTCGCCGAGGTCCGCCGCGGACTCCCGGCCGCCGCGTCGAGCTGGCCGCTGATCGTCGCCGACGCGTCGTCGCCGAGTTCGCTGGACGCCATGGTCGCCCGCACCCGCGTGGTGTGTACGACGGTCGGTCCGTATCTGCGCTACGGCGAGGCACTGGTCGTCGCGGCCGCCACCGCGGGCACCGACTACGTCGACCTCACCGGCGAGGTGCCCTTCGTCCACTACTCCATCGACAAGGCGCACGAGACGGCGCAGGCGACCGGCGCGCGCATCGTCCATTCGTGCGGATTCGATTCCATCCCATCAGATCTGGGCACGTACCTGCTGTACCGCAAGGTGACCGACGACGACGCGGGCACCCTGACCGACACCACCATGGTGCTCCGGTCGATGCGCGGCGGCGTCTCCGGCGGCACCATCGACTCGATGCGGGTGATCGCCGAGGAGGCCAAGGATCCGCAGACTCGGCGGTTGCTGCTGAATCCGCAAGCGCTGTCCGGGGATCCAGGCGACACCCCGAAGGTGAACATGTCCTCGGAGCCCAGTGACATCGCGGTGGTCCGCGCCCGCAACGTCGACCCATCGCTGACGGGAACACTCGCCCCGTTCTTCATGTCGTCGTACAACACGCGCGTGGTGCGACGCTCGAATGTGCTGCTGGACAACGCCTATGGCCCCGACTTCCACTACGCGGAGACGATGAACGTCGGCGGTATCCCGATCCTGTCGGCGCTGCTCGCCGGCGGGGTCAGCGTGGGCACCGGCGCATTCCTGGGCGCCATGAGCTTCGGTCCGACGCGCCGCCTCCTCGATCGCGTTCTGCCCAAGCCGGGCAGCGGACCCGGCGAGAAGTCCATGCAGAAGGGCTATTTCGTCAGCGAGACCTACACCCGCACCAGCACCGGCCGCCGGTACCGTTCACAGATGAAGCTGTCCGGCGATCCCGGGTACCGGGCCACCGCGGTGATGCTCGGCGAGAGCGCCCTGACCCTGGCCCTCGAGGGCCCCGAGCTCCCGGCACGCAGCGGGGTGCTGACCCCGGCCGCCGCCATGGGCGACGCCCTCGTCGAGCGGCTGCGCGTCGCCGGCGCCGCCTTCGACGTCCGCGAACTCACCTGACCTCGGCCTCGGGGACGAAAATCCCTACGGCTGACCGGGTTTGAGCGCGATGAACAGGGAATCCAGGTCGGCGCACAGACGGTCACCGTCGTGCAGGGTGCCTTTGACGAAAGCCTTTCGGCCATCCAGCTTCTCGACCCACGTGTGCATGCGGAGCGGCGTGCGCAGCGGGGTCAGCGAGCGGTAGCTGACGGTGAGGTAGGCGGTGCGGGTGATGCCCGCGACGGCCAGCGCCGATGCCATGCCGCCGAGGTCGTCGAAGGCCACCGCGACGTGCCCGCCATGGGCGGCGTCGTTGCCACCGAGGTGGAACGGGCGGAAGGTGACCGACGCGACGACGCCGTCGGGGCCGCCCTCGCTGATCTCATAGGGCGGCAGGGTGATGTTGCCGCGGGCGGGCAGATCGATGCGGGTGCCGGCCGGCGAGCGCCACTCGTCGATCTGCACGTCGGCGAGCCGCTTGTTGAGCGCCCGCACCTGATCGATCAGCTCGTCCGTGAGCTCGGGCGTCGGGCACGCGTAGCGCGCCAGGTCCATCAGCTGCCGGATCTGTTCGCTGAACTCGCCGTACCGCGGACCCCCACGTTCGGTGCTGATGTCCATCTGGGCGCGGAAGCCGCCTTCATGGGGCGAATCGTCGCCGGCCGGGGACGCCCAGTCCGGATTGCTCGCAGAAGTCATGCATCACACCGTATCGGCGCAGATGGCACCGCAGGCACCCGACGCCCGGCTCAGTCGGAGCTGCGCCGGGTCCGGTCGACGGCGGGTACCGGCTCCCGCGGCGCCTCACGACGGTCCCGCTGCCGGATGATCGCGCCGATGAGCAGGGCGAGAACCACCGACAGCGCCACCCACACGGCGACGACGATCAGCACGATCTCCCACACGGCCACCTTGCCAATATGCCAACAGTCGGCGACGGTTGGCCACTCATCCGGGCCGCAGCGGAGCAATTCTCAGGAAGTGCGCGGCTTCCCGGCCCCACCGGGGGCCATCCGGCCGCCGACCACTCCGACCACCGACCACACCCCGCACCGGCCCCACCGGGCGATAATCTGATGCCCATGAGCACCGACCCCGAAAGCGCCGCGTCACACCCCTTCGATCCCACCCAGTGGACGCCCGTCGACGCGGTGGGCGAGCTCACCGACATCACCTATCACCGGCACGTCGGGACGACCCGCGCCGACGGCATCGTGCGCATCGCCTTCGACCGGCCCGAGGTCCGCAACGCCTTCCGGCCGCACACCGTCGACGAGCTCTACCGCGCCCTCGACCACGCCCGCCGCACCCCCGACGTCGGCACCGTCCTGCTCACCGGCAACGGGCCGAGCCCCAAGGACGGCGGCTGGGCGTTCTGCAGCGGCGGCGACCAGCGCATCCGCGGGCGCTCCGGCTACCAGTACGCCACCAGCCACGACGCCGACGTCGCCGCGGCCGGCGCCCAAGGGGTCGACGCGGCCCGCGTGCAGGCCGAGGGCGGCCGGCTGCACATCCTCGAGGTGCAGCGCCTCATCCGCACCATGCCCAAGGTCGTCATCGCCGTCGTCAACGGCTGGGCGGCCGGCGGCGGGCACTCCCTGCACGTGGTCTGCGACCTCACGCTCGCCTCCCGTGAGCACGCCCGCTTCAAGCAGACCGACGCCGACGTCGGCTCCTTCGACGCCGGCTACGGCAGCGCCTACCTCGCCAAGCAGGTCGGCCAGAAGTTCGCCCGCGAGATCTTCTTCCTCGGCGAGGCCTACGACGCCGAGACGATGCACCGGATGGGCGCGGTCAACCGCGTCGCCGACCACGCCGACCTCGAGCGCACCGCCATCGAGTGGGCGCGCACCATCAACGGCAAGTCCCCCACCGCGCAGCGCATGCTGAAGTTCGCGTTCAACCTCACCGACGACGGACTGACGGGCCAGCAGGTCTTCGCCGGCGAGGCCACCCGGCTGGCGTACATGACCGACGAGGCGGTGGAGGGCCGGGATGCGTTCTTGGAGAAGCGTTCTCCGCAGTGGGACGCGTTCCCCTACTACTACTGATTCCCGCGGACCTCACGGCATGCCCGAGTACCGGCCACGGTCCTGGCGCCGGGTGGTGATCGGCGTCCTCGTGGTGGTGCTGGCCGCGGTCGCCGCGTTCTACGGCCTCGGCTACCAGCTCTTCTACCGCGATCACTCCGATTCGCTGCGCCACGCCGACGCCATCGTCGTCCTCGGCGGCGAGCACGACGGCCGCGAGGACTACGGGCTGCACCTGGCCCGCGCGGGCCTGGCCTCCACGTTGGTCATCTCCGATCCCTACCGCGACGAGGCCGGCCCACGCACCGACGCCGACCTGATGCGGCGCGTATGTGCGGCCGGCACCCCCGCCATCGAGGTGATCTGCTTTACGCCCGACCCGTCGACGACCCGCGGCGAGGCCATGGAGGTGCAGCGGCTCGCCCGCGCCCGCCACTGGCACACGGTGATCGTCATCAGCTGGCGCTATCACATGGCGCGGGCCCGCTACATCTTCGGCCAATGCTTCGACGGGGACGTCGTCATGGCTGCGGTGCCGCGGACATATCCGTCCTCGCCCGGGTACTGGACCCATCAGTTCGCCTACCAATTCGGCGGCCTCGGCAAGGCGGTGATCCTCGGCTGCGACCGGTGAGATGAGAAACGCGCATTCGGCTGCCGATTCGGCCATGGTCTCGCCGCGACCGAGCGTGGTATCTTTTTCCGGAAATAGGACTCGCCGGTGATTTCGCATTTCTGGTGAATGAGTCCGCCCGCGACCGAATCCGCACCGTGAATCGGCCCGCGGAATCTCCAGCAGAGTTCCCAGCCATGTCGAATCGCCGAGCACGCGTACCGGTCCATAATGGGAGCATCGAGAATAAGCAGAATGGGCCACACGTGACCGAGCACGTCCCCACCGCCGAACGTGGCACCGGACGGTCGGCCGGCCGGAAATTCGACCAGCGGACGATCGGGGTGCTGGCCAGCGAGACCGGCGCCATTCCGTTGATCATCCTCGGGCTGGTCTCGCCGACCTTCGTCAAGCCCGGGCTGATGTGGGTGCTGGTGCTCATCGGGGTCTACACGCTGGTGTCGGCGGCGATCACCGTCCGCGTCAAGCGCCTGTCCGACAGCGGTTTCGCGATCCTCAGTTTCGGCGGGATGCTCGGGGTCGCCGGCTCCGCGTTGATCATCACCGACGACGGATCGGCGTTCGCGGTGCTCGTGCTGTTGGCCGCGATCCCCGCGCTGGCCGCCATGGATTCGTCTCTGCCCATCGTGCTGGGATTCATCGTCACCGCCGCGGTCCTCGTGTGTGTGGTGGTGACGGTGCGCGCGACGTCGGTGACGGCGTGGGCGGTGGGCGGCGGCGCCGCGCTGCTGGCCATCATGGTCCCGACCTACCTCGTCACCAGCCTGCGCCGCCGATTGACGGCACTGATCGACCAGCACTCGCGCCTCAGTGTGACCGACCCGCTCACCTCGGCACTCAACCGGCGCGGACTCCTCGACAGCGCGGTTCATCTGTTCCGCAGCGCCGCCGACGCCGGCCGGCTCGTCGCATCGCTGGTGGTCGATGTCGACAACTTCAAGCGGTACAACGACACTCATGGCCATTCGGCGGGCGATGCGGTTCTCGTGGAGATCACCCGATCGATCGAGACCACCGTCCCACCGGACTCCTTGGTCGCGCGCTCGGGCGGTGAGGAGTTCGCGATCCTGGCGGTCACCGACGATGCCGCGGGGCTGGGCCGGCTCGCCGACGACATCTGTGTCGCGGTCGCCACCGGCACCGACGCCACCGTCAGCGTCGGCGGCGTCTGCACGGCGATCACCGAATGCACCTCTGCCACCGAGGTCCGCACGTTGCCCGAGTTGATGGATCAGCTGTCCGCCCAGGCAGATCAGTTGCTGTACGCGGCCAAGGCGATGGGCCGGAATCGGGCCGAGACCGCAGCGGTGGCACCGTCGCACTGGCGCGCCGGACCGCACCCGTCACATACCGCACCATCGGACGGAAGCCGTTGACATCTCCCGCTTTCCGGAAGGTCATCGCCCGGCCGCAACACCCCCGGCCGCGGCACCCCCGTCTGCGGCACCCCCCGGCCGCTCACCATCACGCGATCGGAGAAGGCGCCATCATAGAGATTCTTCATCCGGTCGACGACCGGGAACGTATCGAGGCACTGCGGGCGTCACCACACCTCGATTTCGTCGACGCGTGGACGCAGGCGGCGCCCGAGATCGCGGCACTCGACCTCCTCGACCACGTCGACCCGGACACGCCCGCACCGCCGCCGATCGCCGTCACCGACGACGCGGCCGTCGAACGCCACAGCCGCTACCTCGTGTTCGGATGGCGCGCAACGCTGGTCCGGCTGCCCGACGCGGACGTCCACTACCGGCTCAAGACCGCCCGCAACCGCTTTCTGCTGACCGGCCGCGAACAGGAGGCCTGGAGTCGGGCGCTGATCGCCGTCGCCGGACTCAGCGTCGGTGCGTCGGCGCTGGCCGCGTGTGCGCTGACCGGCGCACGCCGATTCCACATCGCCGACTCCGACGAGCTCTCGCCCACCAACCTCAACCGCGTCGCCGGCTCGGTGTGCGATCTCGGGGTGAGCAAGGTCGAGCTGGCGCACCGACTCATCCTCGAGGGCGACCCGTACTCGCAGGTCACCACCTTTCCGGCGGGTTACACCCCGCAGGTGGCCGCACGTTTTCTCGGGGTGGACAGCACCGGGCCCACGGTGATCATCGAGGAGATCGACGACGTCGAGATGAAGATCGACATGCGGCGACGCGCACGCGCAGCACGCATTCCGGTACTCAGCGCGACCGACATGGGTGAGGACGTCATCCTCGACGTGGAACGCTACGACCTCGAGCCGGACTACCCGATCTTCCACGGCCGGGGCGAGGGCTTCGCCGCCGGCGATGCCGCCGACCCGGCGCAACGGCTGCAGATGGCGCTGGCCATCGTCGGCGACGAGGTGACTCCCCGAATGGCCTACTCGGCGGGGCAACTCGGCCGCAGCGTCATCTCGTGGCCGCAACTCGGTTCCACCGCTGCCGCCGCCGGAGCCATCGCCGCGACCGCGGCGCGCGGCATCGTCTGTGGCCGGCCCATCCGGTCGGGCCGCTACCGGTTCGGCGTGGAACAGACGCTCCTCGGCGCGGCCGGGCGCCACGACGGCTGGAACGAACTCGGTCCCGCCGACTTCACCTCAGCGGTCGAGGCCATGGCCCAGCGGAAACGGCCGGGGTAGACCCGAGCCCCGTCATCTGCTGCAACGCCGCCCGCTCCCACCACATCAGCTGCGTGCGGTAGCGCTCGTCGGGAAACGGTGTGGCCGAGACCCTTTCGTCGACCCGACCGCCGCCCGAGGTCCATCGGCGCAGTACGTGGTCGGCGGCGGTCGCCATCATGTGTTCCACTCCGCACATTTCCATGATCGGCAGCCCGAGCCGGGAGAGCTGCTCCGCCACCTCCTTGGCGATCGGTGAGCGTTCGTCGGTCCAGGCCGTCTTGACCTCGACGATCCCACCGTCGAGCCGCGCCTCGATCGCATTGACCAGCGCGACCTGGCCCGGCTGACCGGCCCACTCCTCGAGTGCGTGGGTCTGGGCGGCGCTCACGAGTCGTGGCTGGACGCGCAGACCGCCACACACCCGGCCGTCGGCGTCGCAGACGACGAAGAACATCAGGGTTTCCGCACCGCCGACGACCCGGTCGTAGTCGAGTGCGGCCGAACAGCCGTACCGCTGATACGCCTGTTGGGCGCCCCGCAGATACGCCCGCCACAGTGCGGGCTGCGCCGACGGCGCCGCCACCGCAATGCTGTGGTCGGGACCGGCCGGACCGCGTGCGGGATGACCGGGTACAGCGACCGGGTCCGTGAGAATTGTGTTCATCGGGAGGCTCTCGAATGAGAATCGCATATTTGCGTTTCTGAGATACGACGACGTCATCCGAGATTAGAGTGACCGCGGTCGTTCCGGCTTTTTCTACCCCCGGTTACCGGAACCCCGCGCCGAATATGTCAATGAATGCGGGACGCTCGCCGGAAATTAATCAACCGCACTATGTGAATAACTCGTCCGGCGGCAACGGTCGACCCAAAAGATATCCCTGCCCGAGATCGAAACGCAGTGCGGCGACCGCGTCGAGCTCGTCACCGGTCTCGATGCCCTCCGCGACCGTCGTGATACCCGTCGCGGCGGCCATCTCACAGATCGCCCGCACCACCGCCCGCCCGGACGCGCTACGGGGCAGCGGCGCCACCAGCGACCGATCGATCTTGAGCACCCCGATCGGCAGGTCGCGCACATACCGAAGGGCCGAGAATCCGGCACCGAGATCGTCGACGCAGATGACGCAGCCGAGCTCATGCAGTGCGAACAGCGTCCGCGCAGCCACCCCCGACGGTTCGATCACGTCGATCTCGCTCACCTCGATCCACACCCGCTCGAGGGCGACCCGGTGGCGGGCGGCGAGTGCGGCGAAATATCCGGGCAGCGTCTCGTCCCACAGTTGTTTGGCCGACAGGTTGATCGAGACGAAGACGTCGTCGCCGTGGGCACTGCTGATGCGGCCGGCCAGGTCGCGGAACACCGATGCGATGGCCGGGCGGCCCATCCGGACGATCAGCGTGGTCGCCTCGGCGACCGGCATGAACACGGCAGGCTCCACGATGCTCCCGCGCCACGACCAGCGCAGCAACGATTCCCATCCGAGCGTCGCCGAACCGTCGAGCGCCACGATGGGTTGGTAGTACATCGAGAAGTCGTCGTCGGCGGCCGTCATGAGCGCGTTGGCGACCTCGATGTCGCGCCGGGCCACCAGCCGCTGACCGGGGCTCGCGATCACCGCACTCAATCCCTCGACGAGCGCCTTCGACAGCGCCGCATCCGCCGCCGAGATGACGGCGTCGTCGTCGGGCACGTCGTCGGCGAAGTCGGCGGCCCGCACGATGCCGATCGCCAGTTCGAGGTGGTAGGTCGCGCCGTCGACGTCGACGGCCTGCGCACCGTGGCTCCACGGCCGCGACAACAGCGCCGGCACAATCGGGTCGTCGGCGTCGAGCCACACCAGCCACTCCAGATCGGAGCGGCGAATGATCTCGGCCGTCGCACCCATCCTCCTGCGCGTGGCGTCGATGAACGCCTCGGCGATGACCGCCGACCGCTCGCGCCCATAGGCCACGGCACCGCGGTGGTAGGGGTCAGCGGAAATCGCGACCGTGACGCCCCACTCGGCGCGCGTGGCGCGATCGGGTCGAGCGTCTGGGCTCGCCGGCTGGTCGGCCGTCATGGGTACACATTAGGCCCCTGGCCCGCGAGTCCGCTCGAAACCCAAGCGCACCAAGCGGATACACTTCGCCCTCGGAGTCACCGAGGCCGGGGCACCCGAGCCGGGGGCCCCGACCCCCTACCCGATGATTCCGGCCAGCCCGTCCATGGTGGCCACGCGCTCGGCGTGGGTCGGCGCAAGCGGCCCGGCGAGGATCACGGTGACCCCGGCGGCACGGAATGCCTCGACGCGTTCGGTCACCACCGAGCGCGGACCGATGAGGCTCATCGCGCGCACCAGCTCGTCGGGCACCGCGGCGGCGGCCTCGCCCTTCTTGCCGTCGAGGTAGAGGTCCTGGATCTGCTTGGCCTCGTCGGCGTATCCGTACCGCACGGCCAGGGTGTTGTAGAAGTTCTTGCCGCGGGCACCCATCCCGCCGATGTAGAGGGCGGCATGATGGCGCACCTGCCCCATCGCCGCCTCGATCAGGTCGGCGTCCTCGGAGATCAGGGCACTCGCGTTGACGACGATCCCCAGCTCACCGAGTGCCGGGTCGCGTTTGGCCTTGCCCGCGGCCAGCGGCTCACCGAAGGCGGCGTCGACGTGTTCGGGGTGGAACAGGAACGGCTGGAACTCCTCGAACAGCTCGGCCGCCAGCTCGGTGTTCTTCGGGCCGATCGCGGCCAGCAGCATCGGAATGCGGTCGCGGACCGGGTGGTTGATGATCTTGAGCGGCTTGCCGAGTCCGGTGCCGCCGTCCTCTTTGCTCAACGGAAGTGTGTAGTGCTCGCCTCGGTAGTCGGTCTTCTCCCGGCGCCAGATCATCCGGCAGATCTCGGCGTTCTCCCGCGCCCGGCCGACCGGATAATCGTATTTGACGCCGTGGAAGCCCTCGATCACCTGCGGCCCGGACGCCCCGATCCCGAGGATGAACCGGCCACCGCTGATGTAGTCGAGTCCGGCCGCGGTCATCGCGAGATTCGACGGGGTGCGCGAGAACATCGGCAGGATGCCGGTCTGCAGTTGCATCTTCTCGGTCTTGGCGGCGATGTAGCCGAGCTGGCTGACCGCGTCGAAGCTGTACGCCTCGGGCACCGTGAGGCGGGCGACCCCGGCCTTCTCGAAGTCGGCGAGGTTGTTCATCGTCTCGCGGAAGTCACCCGCGTAGTTGATCGGCATGCCCAGCTTCATCGGCGTCATGCCGCCGGATTCTTCCACAGCGCCACACCCCCTCGATGGCCCCTACGGGCGGCGCCACCGACGGGATTCGGTGTACCCGCGGGTGCACTGAGATGAACAGTAGATGAACAAGCGAAGAGAAAGGGCAAACGCGCAGGTCATGTGTGTGATTCAGCCGATAACGGGTTCTGCGGATTTTAGGCGGATGGCCGCCCGTGGACGCATGATATTGCCATGAGCGGAGAGATGCTGATTCTTGTGCTGCTGATCATCACAGCACTGGGCTTCGACTTCACCAACGGCTTCCACGACACCGGCAACGCCATGGCGACCTCCATCGCCACCGGCGCCCTCAAACCCAAGATCGCCGTCGGACTGTCGTCCATCCTCAACCTGGTTGGTGCGTTCCTCTCCGTCGAGGTCGCGGCCACCATCACCAAGAACGTCCTCAACCTGCAGAGCAAGTCCGGTGGCCTCGTCACCGGCATCGACGCCAACAAGGCGCTGCTGATCATCTTCGCCGGCCTCGTCGGCGGTATCCTCTGGAACCTTTTCACCTGGCTGTTCGGCCTGCCGTCGAGCTCGAGCCACGCCCTGTTCGGCGGCCTCATCGGATCGGGTATCGCCGCGATGGGCACCAGCGGCATCGACTGGCACGGCGTGCTGTCGAAGATCATCCTGCCCGCCCTGGCGTCGCCGTTCATCGCATGCGCGGTGGCCGCGGTCGGCACCTGGCTGGTCTTCCGCATCACCGCGAAAGTCCTTGTCTCCCGGCAGGAGAGCGGCTTCCGCTCCGGTCAGATCGTCACCGCCTCGCTGGTCTCCCTCGCGCACGGCACCGGTGACGCACAGAAGACGATGGGCGTGATCGCCCTCGCGCTGATCACCACCAACCACCTCGACGCCGCGTCGGTCAAGCACGGTCTGCCCGTCTGGGTCGTGCTGAGCTGCGCGACGGCCATCGCGCTGGGCACCTACCTGGGCGGCTGGCGCATCATCCGCACCCTCGGCAAGGGCCTGGTCGAGATCTCCTCGCCGCAGGGCATGGCGGCCGAGGCGTCGTCGGCGGCCATCATCCTGACCTCGTCGGCCGCCGGGATGGCGCTGTCGACCACGCAGGTCGCCACCGGCTCGATCCTCGGCTCGGGCGTCGGCAAGAAGGGCGCGCAGGTCCGCTGGGCGGTCGCCGGCCGCATGGTGGTCGCCTGGGTCACCACACTTCCGGCCGCCGGCCTCGTCGGCGCGATCTGCTATGGCCTCGGGCACCTGCTCGGCGACGTCGCCGGCGCCATCGTCATCTTCGTCCTGCTCCTCGCCGCGTCGAGCTTCATGTACTGGCGCGCGCAGCAGAACAAGGTCGACTCCAACAACGTCAACGCCGATTGGGACGAGTCGACCAACTCGATCGTCCCGGCCGCCACCCCGGACACCGACGAGACCACCACCCGCAAGCCCGCGGCGCTTGCCTGACGGCCGGAAAGGACTGCACACCTCATGGACATTCTCGAAGCCATCCTCAAGGTTCTCGTGGTCGGCATGATCTTCGGTGCCGGACTGCCCGCCCTCTTCGCCATCGGCATGCGGCTGCACTCCGCGGGCGCCGGTGACGCGAATGCCGACGGCACCGTCTCCGCACCCAATCCGGCGCTGCGGGCGCTGGGCTACGTGTTCTTCGCCGTGGTCGCCGCGGCGATCGTGGTCGGCCTGCTGTGGGTGACCCGCCAGACGTTGTTGTACTACTTCGATTGGCAGATCTTCCCCGACTCGGCCTACCACTGATCCCCCGAAGGCGTTTGGTCCACACCCTGAAAGGCGATCATGTCCTCCTCACTGTTCGACTCGGCCGTCAACTGGATTCGTAAGGGCTACCCCGACGGCGTCCCCGCCACCGACTTCCCGCCGTTGCTGGCACTGCTCATGCGGTCGCTGACCGAAGAGGAGGTCACGAGCGTGGCGCTGGTCCTGGCCAAGGAGTACGACGCCGACGCCCCGGTCACCCCCGAACGCATCAAGCAGGCGATCCTGCTGGTCACCGAGCAGCAGCCGACGGACGAGGAGATCAATCAGGTCTCCGGTCGTCTGGCCGCCGTCGGATGGCCGCTGGCGAGTTCCCCGGCGCCCGCCTGACAACGCTGCGCTCACGCGCCCGAAGAACCCGGACGACCTGCACACCGCAGGCGCCCGGGTTCTTCTTCGAAGATCTCCTCACCAGTCAGGCCCACCCCGCCCACCTACAATCGTCACCAGGGGTGGACCTGCCCCGCACGGAAGGTGGTACCAGGTGTCCGATCGGCCACTGGTCGCAAGGATCATTGCGTGGTTACGCGCCGGCTATCCGCAGGGTGTGCCGGAACACGACTATGTGCCGCTCCTGGCCATCCTGCGACGTCAGCTGTCCGAGGAGGAGGTCGGGCACGTCTCCGGCGAGCTGATCAACGAGGCCGCACCGCCACCGGAACCCATCTCCAAGATCGATGCCGGCGTCAAGATCACCCAGGTCACCCAGGAGCTCCCCCATGAGGCCGACGTCGCCCGCGTCCAGAAGTTCCTGGCCGAGCACGGCTTTCCCTTCGACGACTCCCCGCTGCCGCCCCATCCGGCTGCGCCCGGTGACGATCCCGAGGAGCAGCCCTGACCACGCTGCGACCGCTGCCCCTGCCGTCCGGACCGGCGGTCCTCGAGCGCCTCGACAGCCTGCGCGCCATCCTCGACGGTTCGGCGGCCTACGCGCCGGTCCCCGACGACCCGCGGCAGGCCGGAGTGCTGCACGACGCTTTCGCCGTCGACACTGCCATCGACGCCGACGTGTCGCTGATCATCGCCACCTCCGGCAGCACCGGCACCCCCAAGGGTTCGCAGCACACGCCCGATACGTTGGCCGCGTCGGCTCGCGCCACCGCCAAACACCTCGGCGGCGAAGGCAATTGGCTCCTCGCGCTGCCGCCCCACCACATCGCCGGGCTGCAGGTGCTGTTGCGTTCCCTCGCCGCCGGGTTCACCCCCGCCGTCCTCGACCTGTCCGCGGGCTTCGACCCCGACGCCTTCGCCGATGCCCTCGACGCCCTCGACAGCCCGCGCCGCTACACATCGCTCGTGCCGACCCAGCTCGTCAAGGTCCTCGACTCGCCGCGCGCCACCGCCGCCCTCACCCGCATCGACGCGCTGCTCGTCGGCGGCGCCGCCACCCCGGAACCCTTGCTGCGCCGGGCAATTGACGCGAGCATCCCGATCGTCCGCACCTACGGCTCCAGTGAGACCGCCGGCGGTTGCGTCTACGACGGCATCCCCCTCGACGGCGTGACCATCACCCTCGCCGACCCGACGCCCGACGGGGTGGGCCGCGTCGAGCTTTCCGGACCGATGATCGCCCACGGTTACCGCCTGCTCCCCGACCACCCGGCCTTCGCACGTCCGGGCACCTTCCGTACCGATGACCTCGGCCGCGTCGACGACGGCGTGCTGCACATCATCGGCCGCGCCGACGAGGCCATCACCACCGGCGGGCTCACCATCGTCCCGCAGGTCGTCGAGGCCGTCATCGCCGACGACCCGGCCGTCACCGAATGCGCCGTCATCGGCCTGCCCGACGACCGCCTCGGTGAAAAGGTGGTCGCCGTCGTCGTCGCCGCTTCGGGTTCGGTTGACGCCCAGCGCATCCGCGGCCTCGTCGCCGACCGCCTCGACCGTTACGCCGCCCCCCGCGAGGTGATCGTCGTCGGCGCCCTCCCCCTCCGCGGCCCCGGCAAGATCGACCGCCGCGCCCTCCGCGACCGCTTCGGCTCGTCGAACCGGTAGCGCCGTCGTCGAATCGGTACGACATCCCAAGCGGTTTCCGAGAGAGATGTCGTACCGATTCACGCGGCAGCCTGCCTGAGGGCATGCCGCACCTGCGCGAGGACGTAGTCGGGGCGGTCGACGATGTCGGCCCACGTGAAGTTGAGGACGATCCAGCCGGCCGCGACGAGGTCGTTACGCCGTTTCCGGTCGTACTGAAAGCTGTTGGCGTCACGGTGAAAGGCCATCCCGTCGATCTCGACGGCCACCTTGGACGCGGGGAAACCGAAGTCCACTTCGTATCCGACCACCGGCAGGTTGGCCTCCCACCCGGTCAGTCCGTCGGCGTTGAACAGTGCGACCACCTCACGCTCGGCCGCCGACCGTGCGCCCGAACTGATGCCGGCGACCAACTTCGCCATCGTCGGTGCGTCGGTGCATCCGCGACGACGATCAAGTGCCGCCAGGACTTCGACGGCCCGCACCTTCCGTAGCTGCAGCGCCCGGTCGATCAGGGTCGTCGACGACTCGACCCCTCCTTCGAGCGCCGACAACGCCGGTGCGGTCACCCGCAAACCATCCTTGACCACGATGTCCACGTCATCGAGCGTCCGGCACTTCACCTTGACGCCCGGCACCTGATGCCGTCGCGCGCCGCGCGGAACGGTCACCGGGATCATCTTGGGCAACGTCGGCCCGATACCGTGCCACCATGCGGCGGCCGCCCCGGACAGCACGGCCGACTGGCCAGACTCCAACACCATGAGGCGGACCTTCGTCCGTGCCGTGAATGGGTGGTCGGCAAGCCGATATACGTTGTGCGCGTGCCGAATCCACAATCCGTTACGGACCCGGCGCGTGACCGCCGAGCCGGTGATGCCACATTCGCGCGCCTGCGCCGCCGTGAACACCCCGTCGTGCCTGAATGCGAGGCTGCGCAACTTCGGTGGAGTCTGCATGCACAGTTGGACGTCGACGGCCGCGCAACGGTTCCGTTGTCGGCCCGGTCAGACGTTCTCCCGCGAATCGGTACGACATGCCAAGCGATTTCCGAGAGAGATGTCTACCGATCCGTCGATGACGCGGTGGAGTCGGCGGGTTCGGCTGTCGGGACCTCGGATGTGGTGGTGGGCTCGGTGGTGGGTTCGGTGGTGGTGGTGGGTTCCGTCGTCGTGGTCGGTGCGGTGGTGGTCGGTTCCGTCGTGGTCGGCTCGGTGGTGGTGGGCTCGGTCGTCGTGGCCGGTTCCGTGGTGGTCGGCGTCGCGGTCACTGCCTCGGTGGTGCCCGTCGACGTAGTCGACGCGCTTGAGGTGGTCGACGTGCTCGACGTGGACGGGGTCGTCGGGGTGGACGGGGTCGTCGACGCAGTGCTCGACGACGACACCTCCTTCTCCTTCTTCCGCTTCTCGGCCGCATCCCTGAGTGCCTGGTCGATCTCGGCGGCGTCGGAGTCTTGGTCGGACGCCCAGGAGAACCAGTTGTGTCCGCCGTTGGAGTACTTGAATTCGACGGGCAGACCCATGCCCTGGGTGGCCACGTTGAGGAAGGCCGTCGACGCGAGGGCGCCGGCTTCCAGGCCGATGCCGGTCACTTCGACGATCACCGCACCGGGAATCAAGACGGCCTGCTCCAGAATCGGCCGGTCCTTGATCGCCTTCCACGCCAAGTCGAGTTCACCCTGGGACGGCAGACCGTTACCGGTCGAGATGATGATCTTCTGCCCGCTGCCCTTCGCCTCGACGATGCGGGTGAGCACGTCGTTCTCCGCCCATTTGTTGCCCGGAGTCAGCGGCAGCCCCCACATCGCCGAGATGCCGTTGTTGATGTCGGCGCGCGCGATCTGGATGGCCGGGATGAGCACCCAGCCCAGCAGGTTGTTGGTCTCGTAGAAGCCCGAATACGACCGGATGACGGAGAACACGCCGGGATGGTTGAGTCCGATGATGATCGCCGGACCACCCGACATCGACACGCCGACGATCGCGTTGTCCTCCTGGCCAACGGCGAAGTTGGTGTCCAGATATGCCGGCAGCTCCTCGCCGATGAACGTATCCCATTGCGGCGCAGAGTTTTGCCCAGTGGGCGACCCGTTCCAGTTGGTGTCCCACTCGCCCTTGCCGCCGACCGGCATCACCAGGTTGTCGCTTTGGCTGTACGCGGCAACCGCCCCCGACGCCGGCAACGCCCAGCTGTTGTACTCGTCATTCGAGCCCAGACCGTCGAGGAAGTACACCCCCTGCTCGGTCTCGCCCTCCTGCTGGTCCGACGCCCGGATCTGCACCGTGACGTTGCGGTTCATCGACTTCGAATAGACCTGGCAGGTCTGGATGTGCTGCTTCTCCTCATCTGCGTTGCGCCAGATGCAATAGCCGCCACCCTCGATGGCATTGCCATCAGCATCGACAGTGGGACTGTTGTCGGCACGCAACCGCTCCGGGTCGACGGCATGCGCCTGCCCGGCCACGCCGACGATCGTCCCGGCCGCACACGCCGCTACGACGACGGCGGTCGCCACTTTTCGGCGCACGCCGAATCCGCTATGAACACGCATGAGAAAGCCCTCCCCGAATCCCCCAACCCGGACATGGATTGCCCTGCAGAGTACGGATACCGCGCCGACTTTCGTGGAAGAACCGTCGACTTTGGTTTACCAATATGTCTGATGCCGTCAACAAAGGTGAGGGAGGGTCACAACTCGGGCGTCAACAGCTCCCCGATTGCTTCCATGACCTCGGGTTTTCCGAATTCGTGGTGCGCCGCAGGCACCGTCACGACGCGGATTTCACCGAGAAGTGGCTCCCACGCGCGGTAGCCGTCGCTACCCGCGGCGGCCACATACACAGCCTTACCCACTCGCACCGGCGCGGGCCGATGCGCACGGACCGACGCGACAAGTGCCTCGACGCGTTGCTCGTAGGCGGCGAGCAGTTCCGGGTCGACGTGTCCGACGACGCTCGCGTCGAGTTCCCCGGCATCGGCGGGCATGTGCGCCGGAACGTAGCTGTCGAGCAACGCCAGTAGCTCGACGTCATCAACACCACCATCACCGCCGAGGCGTCGGGCGATCTCCTGCGCGAGCACCCCGCCGAGCGACCAGCCGACCAGCCGATACGGCCCGACGGGTTGGCGGCGTCGAATCGTTGCCACGTGGGCGTCGACAAGTCTCTCGAACGACATATCCTGTGCTGCAGCATCTTCGAGGCCGGGCAATTGTAGACCGAGCACCCGATGACCCGGCCACACCTCGGCGAGGGGCCGGTAGTCGGCGGCCAGGCCGCTCGCCGGGTGCACGCACCACACGATCGGCCCCTCGGCAGCGTCTGATAACTCAAGCACGGCGTCGTCGGTCGGACGGGTGAGGAGGTCGACGACGCCGGCGGGTGTCGAGGCGGCGAAGAGCCCGGCCGCCGACACCCCCAGCCCAGTGCGGTCGACGATCTCGTCGCGCAGCCGCAGCAACGCCAGTGAGGTGCCGCCGGCGGCGAAGAAGTCGTCGTCCATGCCGACGGCCTCGCCGAGCACCGACGAGAATGCCTCGACCACAGCGGTTTCCGTCGGTGTCACGGGTGCCCGGCGTGACTGCGTCCACGTCGGCTCCGGTAGCCTGGCGGCGTCGAGTTTACCTGCGCCCGTCAGTGGTAGCTCGTCGACGACGACGATCTGGCTCGGCACCGCGTGTCGCGGCAGCATCGTCGCGCACGCCGCCCGTAGCCGAGCAACGTCGACGTCGCCGACCACATAGGAGACGAGTACGTCGCCCGCGGGCCCCGACACCAACAGCGTCGCGGCCTGCCCGGCGCCCGCCGACCGCAGCACCGCGTCTACCTCGGCCGGCTCCACCCGCTGTCCGCGGATCTTCACCTGCCGGTCGATGCGCGAAAGGTAGTGCAGCCCGGTGCCGCGCGGGTCCCAGCGCACGAGGTCGCCGGTGCGGTACAGCCGCCGTCCGTCGGGCCCGGCGACGAAGCGCGATGCGGTGAGGCCCGCATTGCCGAGATAGCCCCGCGCCAGCCCGTCGCCGGCCAGGTACAACTCCCCGGGCATTCCCGGCGGGCACGGCCGCAGCATCGAATCCAACACCAGCGCACCGGTTCCCGGCAGCGGATGCCCGATTCCCACCTGATCGCCGCGGCGGTGCGGGCCCCCGGTGGCGAAGACGGTGGTCTCGGTCGGTCCGTACACCGAGGTCACCGTGGCCGCGCCGGTCCACTGGTCGAGGAGGTCACGCGGTACCGCCTCACCGCCGACGAACACCGCGCGCAGCGACGTCAGTGCCCGCGGGTCGAGGGTGGCCAGCACCGCCGGAGTCGCGAAGAAGGTGGTCGTCGCCAGCCTGGCCAGCCACGCCGTCAGGTCGCTGCCACCGGTCAGCTCCGCCGGCACCACGACGTGCGTGCCGCCGGTCAGGACGGGCGCGAGCAGGTCGAAGATCGTCGCATCGAATCCGGGACTGCTGAGCCCGGCGACGCGGTCGAGGACCGTACCCGGCGTGTCCGCACTGTGCGCCAGCCGCCACAGCCCGCGATGGCTCACCCCGACCGCGTTGGGAACCCCGGTGGTCCCCGACGTGGTGATCACATACGCCAGCGCGTCGGCCGAAACACGGGTCACCGCTTCCGGTTCCACCGCAGCGTCGGGTCGAGCTGGTATGTCGGCGAGGCCGATGCGAGTCGCGCCGGCCGCGGCGATCACCCGCTTGATACGGCCTTCCGGATACCCGACGTCGATCGGCACGCACGTCGCGCCGATGCGCGTGACCGCCCAGAACGCGATCATCGATTCGACGGACCGCGGGATCGCCACCGCCACCGCGTCACCCGCACCGAGCCCGCGGGCCCGTAAAGCCCGCGCCGTCACCGAGATCCAGTCATCGGCGGCACGGTAGGTCAGCGCCCGCGCACCGTCGTCGACGGCGAGTAGCTCGGGGTACCGCTGCACGGTCCGCGTCCAGAAGTCCGCGAGCAGCGGCGGCTGTTCCGGCGACGAGAACGTCGCCGCATCATCGAGGTAGGCGCGTTCACCCGACAGCAGCAGCGGCACCGTCGACACCCGCCGCTGCGGACCGTCGACGACGGCATGCACCGCCTCCTCGACGCGGTCGGCGATCGCCTCGATTTCGTGCTCGGCGAACAGGTCTCGTGCGTAGACGAAGCCCAGCCGGTACCGGCCGCCGTCGTCGACGGCGAGCACCTGCAGGTCGAATTCGCTGTGCGGGCTCGGCGTCTGCTCCGGACCGACGATGCCACTCGTCACCGCGGCCAGCGCGGCGTCGATCATCGAGAACGACACCTGCACCAGCGGGTGCCGTCCGGCCTCGCGTGGCACGTCGGTGAGTGCGACGAGGTCATCGAAGCCCACGATCGCATTGTCGAGGGCGGCGAGGTCGGCGTCGCGGACCCGGCGGATCAGCGCGGAGACGGTCTCGCCCGGACCGAGCCGCACCCGCAGCACGACGGTGGACACCAGCATGCCGACGGTGCCACGCATCCCCGGATGCCAGCGCAGCGACGCCGGGGTGGCCACGGCGACGTCGTCGGCGCCGGCCTGCACACCCAACGCCAGCACCAACGCTGTGTGCAGCACATGGAACGCCGAGCACCGGTGCGCCGCAGCCACTTCCCGCACCCGAACAGACGCCTCGTCGCCCAGCGGACGCATCAACGTGTACGTGCTCAGGTCACGGACGACGGGCCGTTGGGCAGCCAGATCCAGGCGCCCCGAATACCCGTCGAGTTCGGCCGACCAGAAGTCCAGTTGCCGTTGCCGTTGTGCACCTTCGACGTTCGTGAGCCATCGGGCGACCGCCGCATACGGGGCCGGTGGCGGGCCGAGGTCGCCGCCATCGAGCAGAGTGGTCAGTTCGCGGTGCAGGATACCGGCCGACTCACCGTCGAGGCTGATGTGGTGGGCCACCAGCGTCAGGCCCACCGGATCGGCATCCCCGAGGATCAGGGTGACGCGCACGGGCGGCTCGTCGGCGGCGAGATCGAAGGGTGCGCCGACGATCTCGCGCATCACCTCGGCGGTGAGGTCGGTCGCGGCCACCTCGGTGACCGGCGGCAACCAGTGCGGCAGCACCGTCTGGCGCGGGCCGTCGGCGCCGTCGCGGTAGCCGGTGCGCAGCGCGGGATGGCGCTCGACGAGCTGTGCGACAGCCCCGATCACCCGCGCCCGGCTCGTCCCCGCCGGCACGGGCACGCCCACCGGGACCGTGTACATCCCGGCGCCCGCGGCGTCGGACAGCTGGTGATTCACCCACATCCGGCGCTGCGTCGGCGCGAGTTCGAATTCACCTGCGGGGACGGCACTCTCGTTGACCCACTCGTCGACGCCGGCCCACTCACCGGCCGCGAGGACGGCGGCGAGTGCGGCCGGGGTGGGATGGTCGAAGAGCAACCGGGTTTCGACGGGCCGTCCGATCCGTTCGGCCAGCAGCGCGGTCACCTGGGTCGCCGACAGCGATGTGCCGCCGAGGGCGAAGAACTCGTCGTCGGTGCTGATCGCCGATGCGTCGATGCCGAGGACCCGCGCCATCACCTCGCCCACCACCGGGGTCAGGGCCTGCCCCGCCCAGCCGGGTGGCGCCACCACCACGGGCGGCGTGACGATCCCCGACGATTGATCCACGGCCAACTCACGGGCCGGCGGCTTGGGCAGCGGCGACGAGCCGGGTGCGGCCAGCCCGGCAAAGGTGACCAGCAGGTCGTCGAGCATGGCCGCCGCGCTGGCCGAATCGACCCGCACGGAGTGGACGACGGTGAGGTCGAAGCCGCCGTCGAGGCTGCCGTGCGGTCCGGTGCCGGCGAGGACGACCTCGATGTCGAATTTCGCGTCGATCGCTGCACTCCCGGTGGCATCCATCAGCTCGGTGTCGACTGTTATGCCCGCGCCATCGACATTTTCACCGCCACGAACCCCGTCGCCTCGAGCCCCGTCTCCTCGAATATCGGGCAGCACATCCTGGTTGACCAGCAGCACCGAGATCAGCGGGTCGCCGAAGCCGTGGGCGTCGGGGCGGATCGCGCGCACCACCGCGTCGTAGGGCACCTCGGCGTGTGCCGCGCCGGTGACCGCGACGTCGCGGACGTGTTTGAGTGCCGCACCGATGCTGCCGGTGGGCTCGAGGCGGGTGCGCAGGGCGAGGGTGTTGACGAACATGCCGACCACCGACTCCCATTCGGGCGCGCTGCGTCCGTGGACGGGGGTGCCGATCACCAGGTCGGTGCGCCCGGTCCACCCGCCGAGGACGAGCGCGAGTGCGAGATGCGCGGCATGCAGCACCGACGCCGCCGACTCCGACGCCACCCGCGCCACGTCGGCGGCTACCGCGGCGGAGACGTGGGCAGTGATTCGCCCGCCCTGTCCTTCCGGACCAGACCCGTTGCCGGGCAACCGAATCGGCGCACCGACGTCGGCGAGAACCTCGCGCCAGTACTCGATGTCGCGGGTGTATCGGCTCTCCGGGTCGGCCGGATCGCCGAGCAGCTCGTGCTGCCAGCGGGTGTAGTCGCCGTAATCGAGGCCCTCGGCCGGGAGTGCGGCGCCGTGATAGGCACGCAGCAGGTCGTCGACGAGGATGCGCATCGACCACCCGTCGACGGCGACGTGATGCATGGTGGCCACGAGGTACCGGATGGGGCCGCCCGCCACGCTGAGCAGCTCGACGCGTAGAGGCACCTCGCGCGTGAGATCGAACGGTGCGCACAACAATTCGCTCACAACGACGCCCAGCCGTCCGGCAGGAACGACCCGCTCGACGACGACGGGCCCGGCGACGAGGAATTGCTCGGGCCCGTCGGCGGTGTCGGGGAAGAGTGTGCGCAGGCTCTCGTGGGCGGCGACGACGGCGTCCACCGCCGCGCGCAGGCGAGTGACGTCCACGCCGGGATCGAGCCGCAAGACGAGCGGGACGTGGTAGGCGGTGGAGTCCGGGTCGAGGCGATGCTGAATCCACAGACGGCGCTGCGCATACGACAGCGGCAGTCGGTCCGGGCGCGGTCGTCGCCGGGGCGCCGGAATCGACCGCCCGGCATCCAGGGCGTCGATGCCGCGCGCGACCTCGCCGACGGTGCGCCCCGAGAACAACAGCGCCAGTGGCACTTCCCGGTTCTCCTGGGCGGAGAGCCGGCTCTGCGCGCGGGTCGCCGACAGCGAGGTGCCGCCGAGGGCGAAGAAGTCCGAGCCGGTGGTGATGTGGTCGACGGGGAGTCCGAGGAGCTCCGAGAACACCGCGGCCACCACCCGCTCCGTCGGAGTGGACGGCGTCTGTCCGGCGTGCGCTCCGGGCAGTGGTGTCGGCAGGCGGGACAGGTCGAGTTTTCCGTTGCGGGAGAACGGCAGTGCGTCGATCCGGCCGATGGCGGCGGGAATGATGCTGCGCGGCAGGATGTCCCCGATTCCCGCGCGCAGCCGTGGCACGTCGAGCTCAGCGCCGGGGGTGAGCACCACCCAGGCGACGAGGATCTTCTCCCCCACCGCCGACATCCGGACATCGCTGACGGCGGTGCGCACCTCGTCGAAGGTCTCCAGCGCGGCGTCGATCTCCCCGGGTTCCACCCGGATTCCGCGGACCTTGAGCTGGTCGTCGCCCCGACCGACAAAGATGACGGCGCCGTCGGCGGTGCGGTACACGAGGTCGCCGGTGCGGTACATGCGGCCACCGTCGCTTGAAGGCGCAGCGACGAAAGCGGCTGCGGTGAGCGCGGACTCGCGGTGATAGCCGCGCGCGAGCGCCGGCCCGGTCAGATACAACTCGCCGAGGGTCCAGTCCGGTACCGGGCGCAGCCGGTCGTCGAGGATGTGGAGGCGGGTGTCGGCGATCCCAGTTCCGATACCGACCGGCGCGTCGGCGGTGACCTCGACGGCCGACGCGGCGACCGTCGCCTCGGTGGGCCCGTACTCGTTGGTGAGGGTGACGTGCGGTGCCCAGCGCCGCACCAGCGCCGGCGTGAGGGCCTCACCGCCCACCACGACGTGCCGCAGATCGGGATGGTCGCCGGCCGGCAGCGTCGAGAGCACCGACGGCGTGGTCAGCAGCACCTCGACGCGATGCTCGGTGAGCAGGCGGGCGAGGTCGTCGCCACCCACTATGGTCGGCGGGCACACCGTGAGGGTGGCGCCTGAGTGGTGCACCGGCAGCAGCCCCATGAGGTGGGCGTCGAAGCCCAGGTCGTAGGTGTGCAGCGTGATGTCGCCGGGCCGCAATGCCATTCGGCCGGCCGCGTCGCGCGCGAGGCCGCCGAGCCCGCGGTGCGTGACGGCCACGCCCTTGGGTGTCCCGGTGGTGCCGGAGGTGAAGGTCAGATACGCCACGTCGTCGGCGTGCAGCGGGCGGATGCGTTCGGCTGGGTCGAAGGATGCCGGGTCGAAGGGAGCGGCGTCGAAGGGTGCTGGGTCGCCGGCGACCGCGACGGCCGCGGCCACGTCGTCGATCTCGAGGACGGTCCGCGCGTCGGCCTCGGCGATGCGTTCGTCTCGGCGGTGTGGTGGATCGGCCGGGTCGACGTTGACGAACGCCGCCCCCGTCTTGGCGATCGCATGCAGTGCGATCACCGACCACGCCGACCGTGGGAGCTCCAGCGCCACCACGTCTCCCGGCCCGATTCCCTCACCGATCAGGCGGCGCGCCAGCCGCGTGCTGACGCGGTCCAGTTCGGCGAACGTCAGCGAGTGACCCAGGCCGGAAACGACATTGGCAAGGTCGTGTACGGCGATCGCATCCGGTGCGAGCCGTACCCCCGCACCGAGGAGCTCCGCCAGCCCGGCGACTGCGCCCGTCCGGGCAGCGCTCTCCACACCACCGACGGGGCCCGCCTGGACCGCGACAGCACCCTCCTCACCACCGACAGCGCTCTCCAGCACCCCGACGACGCTCGCCAGCAGCGTCGCGAGCCGCTTCTCCTCGGCGACGGCAGCGGTGCAGGTCATCGCGAGGTGCAGACTGTCGTCGGCGTTCACCATGACGACGTCGAGTCCGTGCAGCGCAACCGGGTTCGCAGAGTTCAGATATCCCGGCCCGACCGGGCCGTCGAGGGCACCGAGCGCGACGTCGACGAGGGGGCGGCCGGCGCTGATGCGGCCGGGGTCGGCGATCTCGGTGATCTCGGCGAGCGGCAGGTCGGCGTGCGCGAAGGCGCCGAGGTCCGCGGCCGTGATGCGCGAAAGCAGTGCGGGGAACGGCAATTCGGTGTCGACGTCGACGTGCATCGGTACCGTGCGGGCAAATGGACCCACCACCGGAGCCCATCGGCCGTCGATGCGGCCCGAGGTTGCCGCACCGATCGTGATCGTCCGGGACCGCGACGCGCGGGCGAGCACGGCGGCCACCGCGGTGTGTACTGCCGCGTAGAGCGTGCTGTGATGCTCGACGGCCAGGCTCTGCAGGGTGCGCGTGACCGGCGGATCGAATCGGTGGACGACCCGCACGGCCGGGGCCGCGACGTCGGCGTGTGCGGTCAGATCCATCCCCGGAACGAACAGCGGTTCAACGGGTTCGGTGAACACCGACCGCCAATAGGCGCGCAGCTCGTCACGGCGTGCCTCGAGGGTTTCCGCCCGCCACACGGTGTAGTCGCGGTACCCGACGGGCACCGGATCGAGGTCGGCACCGGCCAGCAGGGCGTGGAGGTCCGCGGCGAGTACGTCGAGACTTTCACCGTCGACGGCGATGTGGTGGATGACCCCCACCAGCCGCACGCGGCCGTCGTCGTCGGGATCGTCGAGAACCGCCAGGCGCCAGGGTAGTTCGACGGTGAGATCGAGCGGCGTCCTCAGCGCGGCGAGCGCGGCGTCGACGGACTCGGCGACGGGCGGGCCGTCGAGCATCTTCTGCAGGCGCGCCCGCGCGTCAGAAGCGGTCCAGAGTTGTTGCCGGATCGGCCCGTTCGCATCGGCCGGGAAGCTGGTGCGCAGTGCGTCGTGCCGGTCGAGCAGTGCCGCCAGGGCGGTGACGAGGCGAGGACGTGACGCGTCGACGGGCAGCGCGAACGGCAGGAGGTGTCCGGTGAACTCCGGTGCGGCCCGCCAGCGCAACCAGAGTTCTTCCTGCTCCGGGGTCGGCGGCAGCGGCGCCGAGAGCGGGGCCGCCGGAAGGTCCGGCAGGCGCGGCTGTGTGCTCGCGGAGCCGGCGAACCGGGCCAGCGCATCGATGGTGGGGTGCGCGAACACGTCGGCCACCCCGACCGGCCGTCCGTCGGCCGTCAGCCGGGCGGCCAGCCGCGCCGCCGACAGCGAATTGCCGCCCACCATGAAGAAATTGGACGACGGCCGCAGCGCGGAAAGAGCCGCACCCACCACGTCGGCGACGGCCTCGGCGATCGGGGTCTCCGCCGCGGTCAGCGGACGTTCCGCCTCGGGCGCGGCGGTCAGCAAGGCCAGTAGCGCGGTGTGGTCGAGTTTGCCGGTGTCGATCATCGGCCACTGAGCCACCACCCCGATCCGCGCCGGAACCGCATACCCCGGCAGCACCGCCGCGCACCCGGAGAGCAGGTCCGTCTCGGCGACCGAACTGTCGGCGAGCACGAATCCGACGATCCGCTCGTCGCCGCGCAACGCCCCGGCGTCGACGACCACCCGCGCATCGGTGACGCCGGGCTGGGTGCGCAGCACGGCGGCGATCTCACCGAGATCGATGCGGTGACCGCGGATCTGGACCTGATCGTCGCGGCGTCCCAGATATGCCAGCCGCACCCCGGACGTGTCGGCGCTCTCCGCCAGCACGCGGACCAGGTCGCCGGTGCGGTAGAGGCGGACGCCGGTGCCGGCCGGATCGGCGACGAATCGGTTTGCGGTGAGCGCGGATTCGCCGAGGTAGCCGTCACTGACCTGGGCACCGGCCACATAGAGTTCGCCGCGTCCGCCGACGGGCACCGGGCGCAGCCGGTCGTCGAGCACGCGTAGCGTCACCCCGTCGAGCGGCGCTCCGATGAGGCTGCGCCCGTCGTCGACGTCGACGCGGGTGTGCGTGAGGTGCACGGTGGTCTCGGTGATGCCGTACATGTTGACGAGGTCGACACCGGGATGCGCGGCAGCCCAACCAGCCAGCGACGGCGCATCGAGGGCCTCCCCGCCGAACACCACGCACCGCAACGACGACAGCTCGCCGGACTCGCCGACGAGCGCCGGATCGACGATGCGGGCGAACGATGTCGGTGTCTGGCTGAGGATCTCGACGCGGTGCGCGGAGAGGGTGGCGACCAGTGCCTGCGGGTCGAGCACGGTGGCGCGGTCGACGACGACCACGGTCCCACCGGAGGCGAGGGCGCCGAAGATCTCCCACACCGAGAAGTCGAAGGCGTAGGAATGCGTCCAGCTCCACACCGCGCCCGGCCGCGCGTCGACGGCGTCGAGGGCGGCGCCGAGCATGGCCGCCAGATTCTGCCGGGTGACCTGTACCCCTTTGGGTTTCCCGGTGGTGCCGGAGGTGTGGATGACGTACGCCGCCCCCGGCCACGGCACGCCCTCGCCGCGCTCACGCACCGTGATGTCCCCGTCGTCTATGTCCCCGTCGATGACGGCGACCGGTCCGGTGTCGGCGAGGATCGTCTCGATCCGGGCGGCCGGGTATGCCGGGTCGATGGGGACGTATGCGGCGTCGAGGTGCAGGACGGCCAGCATCGCGACCACTGTGCCGCTGCTGCGCCCCATTCGCAGGGCCACCCGGTCGCCCGGCCGGACGCCCGCTTCCGCGAGCCGGTTGGCGAGTTCCCGAACCTGTTGCGCGAGCGCCTGATAGGTGATCTCACCGTCGGAGTCGACGACGGCAACCGCGGTGGGTCGCTCGACGCAGTGGCGAGCGAGCGCGGCGATCGGATCGCGAGGGCTGGTACGCCGGGCGAGCGAAGCCGGCGCGTCGACGCCGGGCAGGCACTCGCCGACCACGCAGTCGGGGGTGGCCGAGGCGAGGTTGGTGACGGTGGCGACAAAGGTGTCGAGGAGGCGTTCGGCGGACTCGGCATCCACCCGCCGGGGCGCAATGGTGGCCGTCACGCGCAGCGCAGGTGCGCCGTCCGCGTCGACGGTGTCGACGGTGAATTCGAGTGCGGTCCGGGCGGTTCCGACGCGGATCGGGCGCGCGGCCGTCACCAGGCCGGTGTCACGGAAGTCGGGGGCGTCGGCGCCGTAGGCGAGGATGACGTCGAGGAAGGCCGGTACGCCGGACGTGGTGTGCGCGCCGGCGGCGTCGGCGATACCGCGGTAGCCGAGGTGGGCGTGGGTGCGGGCGTCGGCGAGTTCGGTGGCGGCCGCGACCAGCGCGGCGCCGACCTGCTGATCGCGTACACCTGTCGAGCGCAGCAGCACCGTCTGCACCAGCATGCCGACCGCGCGCAGGTCGGTGGTGGTGTCGCGGCCGGCGATCGGCGCCGCCGTCACGATATCGTCGCTCCCTGGGTAGGCGGCCAGGGTGGCGTCGAGGGCCACGCGCAGCACGCTGTGCACGGTGGTACCCGCGTCGGCGGCGAGCCGGGACGCGGCAGCGAGAACGTCTGCGGGGATGGCCCGTTCGACGTACCGCGCATCACCGGCGGTGGCGCCCGAGGCGGGGTGTGCCGGTTCGGGCAGGGCCAGATGTTCGGCCGCACCGCCGAGACGCTGCGCCCAGTAGCGTTCGGCCCGCGTCACGTCGTCCCCGGCAGGCGGGCGGGGTCGCGGCGGTTCCGCCGACGCGAAAGCCCGAGCGGCGCCGGTCGCCCGCGCTTCGAGGGCGGCCGCGAACTCGTCGACGAGGATGCGCATCGACCACGCATCGACGAGGACGTGGTGTGCGGTGATGAGCAGCTCGACGGGCGAGGCGTCGTCGATGATTGCGCGCCACGGCAGTTCGTGGGCGAGGTCGAAGGGTTCCGAGGCGGCGGAGTCGTCGAATGGCCCGACCGAGATGCGTAGCAGCCCAGCGGCTTCGTTTACGCCGAGGACGCGCGGGATGGGCCGGCCGTCGCCGGGGTCGATGAGGGTGCGCAGCGCGGGGTGGCGCAGGGCGACGTCGACGAGGGCGGCGCGCACCACGGCGGCGCCGATTCCTTCGGCCAGGGTCAGCTGCACCGGCAGGTGGTAGACGGTGGCGTCGGGCTGCATGCGCTGCAGGACCCAGATCTCTGCTTGCTGCGGGGTGAGTGCCGGCGCGTCGTCGGGTGCCGGCTCGACGGGTACCGCGCGGTCGACGAGCGCGCACAGATCGCCGACGGTCTCGGCGGCGGCGACGTCACGCACCTCAAGGGCGGCGCCGGTCCGCTCCCCCAGTTCCGCCGCGATCTGCATCACCGACAGCGACGTCACGCCACGGTCGAGCAGCCGATCGTCCACGGCCACCGCGGTTCCCAGCACACCGCCGACCACGTCGAGCACAACCTGGGTCGACGACGCATCCGCCGCGGGCAGAGGCACAGGCGACGCTGCAGGCGACGAGTCGCGCACCGACGAAAGCCTCCCCAGCACAGGCGGTTCTACATCGAGACCGTCAGACGCTGTCATCGCGCGCAGCACCGAGGTGAGCACGTCGAGCAGTTCGCGGGCGCGTTCGTGGCTGAACCAGTCGGTCCGGTAGGTGAGTCGCACCCGCAACGAGCCCCCGGTGAGTTCGGTGTCGAGCTTCACCGGCACCAGCGCCTGCTCCGGCGGCGCCACCTCGATCGCAAGGCCGCCCGCATCGAACGAATCCCGGTGCGTGAACACCACATCGGAGAGCGGCCAGCCGAACAGGTCGCGGGACGTATCGGCAACACGCACCACCTCACCGAACGGCAGTGCGGCGTGGTCGGCTCCGCGGCGGATCGCCGTGGCCGACGCCTCGACCACCGCCCCGATGGTCGCGTCGGCGGGGACGCGCACCCGCACCGCGATCGGGTTGACGAACATGCCGACCACATCGGCGGATTCGGCGCTGCGGCCCAGCGCGGGGATCACGACGACGGTGTCGTCGGCGTCGGTCAACGCGCGCAGGGTCAGCACGACCGCGGCGTGCAGCCATTCGACGGTGGTCACCCGCGCGGCAGCGGCCCGGCGCAGCAGCGGTTCGGCATCGGGGATCTCGGTCTCGGACACCACTGCCGCGGCCGGCCCGACCACGCGATCGCGGCGCGGCCGATCGACTGGGAGGCGGTCGCGAGCGGGCAGGTCGGCGAGCGTCGCCGTCCAGAACCGCAGATGTGCGGCAGCCGGCGAGTCGGGATCGCCGGGGTCCCCAACCCGCGCGGCCTCCGCACGCGCGGCCACAAGATAGCCCGTCGGCACTGAATCCCAGTCCGGTGCCCGACCGGACGCGCGCGCCGCCACCGCGAAAAGTGCGTCGGTACCCAGGATCTCCAGGGAGCGGTCGTCGACGAGGACGTGGTGGGCGGCCACTGTGACCACGCTCGCCCCGTCGTCCTCGGTGATCGCGACCCGCAACGGAATCGACCCGATCAGCGAAGGCACCTCAACAGCCCCGTCGACGAGAACCTCGTCCAGGGCGTCGCCCACCGCAAGGATCTCCGCCCACACCTCCCCGCGCTCCTCAAAGAGCACGGTCCGCAGGATCTCGTGCCGGGCGATCAGGTCACCGATCACGGTGCGCGCCAACGGCTTCCCGACGCCGGGCAGCCGGACGGTGAACCGGACCGCGTCGACGGTGCTGTGCGGCATCAACTTCTGCGCCAGCACCATCGCCCGCTGCGCCGCACCGGCCGGCGCCCGCCCACGCAATGGCTCGGCACCAACAACATCCGGAACGGAAGAAGCGTCGGCGACCAACCGCGCCACCGCCCGCAGATCGCGGGCGCCGAGGATCTCCCCCACCCCGACCCCGGCAGCCCCGAGCCGATCGCGCACCGCCACGGCCTGCAGCGACGACCCGCCGAGCGAGATGAGATCGGCAGCCATCGACGGCCGCTCGATGCCGAGGACCTCGGCCACCGCGTCGGCCACCGCCTGCTCCCCCGCGCCCTGCGGGGCGACGTCAGCCGCCACGTCAGGTGCCGCCCCCTCGATCAGCGCGGCAACAGCGGCTCGATCGAGTTTTCCGCCCGCCGACACCGGCAGCCCAGCGACGACGGCGATGTGCCGCGGCCACATGACCGGCGGCAGTGCGGCGGCGAAATGACGGCGCAGGTCGCCGGGGAGGCTTGCCCGGTCGGCGTCGGCGGCCACCACCACGGCGAGGTCGAGCCAGTGCTCACCTGGCACCACGGCGGCAGCGGTGACGCCGTCGAATCCCGCAGCGGCATGCTCGATCTCGCCCGGTTCGATACGCACACCATGCACGGAGAGCTGATCGTCGGCGCGGCCGTGAAAGTGCAGTGCCCCGGTCCCGGGGTGGATGCGGACGAGGTCGCCGGTGCGGTACATGCGCTGCCCGGGCTGCCACGGGCACGCGACAAAGCGTTCGGCGGTCAGCGCGGTGCGCCCCGGGTAGCCGAGCGCGACCTGCGGTCCGGCGAGGTAGAGCTCACCGATCACGCCGGGCGGTACCGGTCGCAGCCGGTGATCGAGCACGCACGCCTCCGCGCCGGCGATCGGTGTACCGATGGGCACGCTCGCGTCGGCGCCGGGCTCGCCGTCGACGCCGAACTCGGTGGACCAGATGGTGAATTCGGCAGGGCCATAGAGGTTTACGACGCGGTGGTCGGCCGAGAGCGCCACCGCCAGGGCGGTCGGCAACGCCTCGCCGACCGAGACGACGACGCGCGGCAGGCTTGCATCGGGGATGGTCGCGAGCACCGACGGGGTGGCGACGACGTGGGTGACGCCGCCCGCGGTGAGCTGCGGGCCGAGCGGGGTGTCGGAGCGGCACGGCACGAGCGTTGCGCCGGTGGCCGCGGCGGCGAGGATTTCGAAGTGTGCGGCGTCGAACGTGGCGGACGCGAGGGCCGCGATGCGCGGCGGCGCCGTCGCGTCGTCGCCGAACAGTGGGCGTTGCGCGGCGATCACCGTCGCGAGGCCGCGGTGGCCGACCGTGATGGGTTTGGGGTCGCCGGTGGTGCCGGAGGTGAAGACCAGGTAGGCGGCGTCGTCGAGGCGGGTGGCCGGGTGCGGGCGCGGGGCGCGGACGGCGGGGAGGTCGTCGAGCGCGGTGAGCACCATGATGGGTGCGGCGGTCTCGAGGATGCGAGCACGGCGGGCGGGTGGCTGCGCGGGGTCGAGCAGCAGGATGGTGGCGCCGGTATAGGCCACGGCCCACCAGGCGACGAGTTGGTCACGGCCACGGGGTATCTCGATGGCGACGGTCCGCCCGGTCCGGGCGCCGGCCGCGAACAGCCGCCCGGCGAGGGCGACCGCATGCGCATCGAGCTGCCGATACGTCAGCGTCTCCCCGGTGCCGGGAACGTCGAGCGCCACCGCCTCGGGATGTCCGACGACGGCGGACGCGAGGATCTCCGGCAGCGTGCGCGCCGGCACCCCGGGCCCGCCACGCGGCACCGGATCGTCGTTGTACAACGGCAGATCGTCGATGAGCACCCCCGGCACGTCGACGGCGAGTGCCACGACCGCGAGCATCGCCAGGAGCTGCCGATGATGTTGCGCCACCTCGGCGGCGTCGTAGCGGTTCGGGTTGGCCTCGATGTCGACGACCAGACCCGAGGCGCCGGCCGCGGGATACACGTTCACCGCGAGGTCGTCGACGGGTGAGGTGGACAGCACGTGGAAGGTGGCGGTGGCGTCGCCGCAACGGAATTCGCGGTCGAAGAGCATCAGGTTGAGCATCGGTCCGGGCAGGCCACGGTGGCCGAGCGGATTGCGCGACCCGGCGGCGTCGTTGCCGAGATCGTCACTGAGATCGGCGCGAATGTCCTCGTAGCGGTACCGCTGATGACGCAGCGCGCCCATCAGCGCCGCACCGGTGTCGCGTAGCGCGTCGGCGACGCTGGCCGCGGCCCGGACCCCGGTGCGCAGCGGCACCACGTTGGATACCGGCAGCGGGGTGCGCCGGAGGGCCGCGGTGGTGCGCGCGGCGACGGGCAGGTTGAGGATCGGGTCGTCGCGGCCGGTGGCCCGGCACAGGTAGGCGGCAAGCGCGGTGGCGATGACGGCGGGCACGGTGCTGTGGTGGGCGGTGGCGGCGCGCTCGAGGGCGGCCATCGTGGCGGACGGGATGTCGGCGGAGACCACGCGACTCAGCGGTGCGGGTGGCCCGGTGCGGTGTGAAAGTGACGCCGGACTTGGCATGTCCGCGAGCGTCTCTCGCCAATAGGCGCGGTCGGTGGCGTAGCGCGTCGAGGCGCGGTAGTCGGCGTCGGCGCGGGCGGGTGCGTCGAAGTCGACGGGTCCGGGGTGTGGGATCGGCTCGCCGGCGATGCCTGCGGTGTAGGCGTCGAGCAGTGCGCGGATGGCGTCTTTGCCGGAGATGCCGTCGACCACCAGGTGGTGGGCGCGGTTGTAGAAGTAGTAGTGGTCGTCGCCGAGGTGTAGCAGCCATCCGAACATGACGCGGTCGGTGGCCGGGTCGACGGGGCGGCTGTGGTCGGCGCGCATGAAGGCGTCGGCGGCGGCGCGCGGGTCGGATTCGCCACGGAGATCGAGGTATTCGGGGTTGGCGTGCAGGCTCGGGTCGTAGACGCCGACGGGGCCGTCGGGGGTCTGCTCGTAGCGGACCTGCATGAACTGTCCGCGGCGGACGGCTTCTGTGGTGTGACGCAGGAAGGCCTCGATGTCGATGGGGCCGCGGAGTTCGACGTACTGGGCGATGTTGAGCGGCAGTTGTGGCAGCGTCTCGGCGGTCGTCCACAGCGCTCGTTGGGCCGCGTCGAGGCGGAATCGTCGTGTGCCGGTGGGCGTGTGCCCGGTGATCGCGTCGTCGGCCATGGTCAGCCTTCGGGGCCGCAGACGGGGACGTCGATGGTGGGGGTGGGGTTGTCGACGAGGGGTTGCACCGGCACCTGCGCGCGCCCGTGCGCCGACTTCGGTTCGGTGAAGGTGACGTCGACGTTGACGGACTCACCGGCCGGGATGCGTACCTGGGTGTAGACGACGGTGTGGCCGTCGAGTTCTCCGGTGGAGTAGAGGGTCGGTGCGCCGTTGACGCTGATCTTGTCGATGGTGGCGCCGCGGGTGAGGGTGAATTGGACGTTGGCGAAGTTGGTGCCGCGGGGCAGGTTGGCGCGGGTGGCGCCCATGGAGCCGATCACGTAGTCGGGCAACGACATGTCGTCGAGGGTGTTGGTGAGGGTGATCGAACCCGTGGACTGCCGGGTCTTTCCGGTGCACGGCCCGGAGGTGTAGCGGAGCTCGCGGCGCAGGTAGTAGTCGATCTTGTTGCCGGCGACGTTGCCGACGGTGACGTCCATGTACGGGGCCGACGAATCCGGTAGCTGGTGGCCGAGATTGGTGGTGTCGAGGATGCGCTGATCGTCGGGATCGGTGCTGTAGACCATGATGCGGCGTTCGTGGACGCCGCGGCCGAGCGCCTCGACCAAATCCACTTCCCCGATTCGTTCACCCCTATCGAGGAAACACTCTCTGCCCTGGACGGTCTCGTGCGCTCCGGCAAAGTTCGATACATCGGCGCCTCCAACTTCAGCGCCTGGCAGCTCGCCGACGCCGAACACATCGCGCGCCGAGCGGGACTCACCCGATTCGTTTCGACGACCGACGAATACAATCTCACATGGCGACAACCCGAGACCGAACTGATCCCAGCCCTACGCCACTACGGACTCGGGTTCATCCCGTATTTTCCCTTACAGAACGGTCTGCTCACAGGTAAGTACCGTAGGGATCAGTTCCCCGAGGGAGCCAAGATCACCAACCTCAAACGCTACCTGTTGAAGACGGCTCCATGGGATGCCCTGGAGAAGTTCGAGGCATTCGCCGCCGAGCGAGGGATCACACCCACCGCCCTCGCACTCGGGTGGCTTCTTGCGCAACCGACAGTGACCAGTGTGATCGCCGGGGTGACCGTCCCCGAACAAGTCGACAGCAACCTTGCCGCAGCACGATGGGTACCCAATGCCGACGAAGAGCGCGAACTCCGGGCGCTGTTCGACGGGAAGCTATCCGGCGGCCCCGGAGTCGTGGACAAGGGATAGCTTGTATCAGGATGCATCGCGCATACCGGCGGTGCGCGATTTCAACACCCTCGCCAAAGCCGATGGGCTGTGCGATCGTCAAGTTCGCGGACGAAATGATCACTACCTACCACAAACTATGTACACCAACGGGGCCAGGCCCCACCAGTGAGTCTCGAGGCTAGCCCCGTGAACGCCAAACAGCACCGGCATCCACGGGGCGCTTGCCCATCTGGAGTACCGCAACCAAGCTAGCGATCAGATCGACGCCCGCGACCGCTAGTGCCGGTCGATGATCGACTCAAGGATTCCATCGACTCCAGATTCAGGAGGTGCTGGGCGGGAGAAGTCCGGCTTCGGAACATCAGCACCGGGATGCGCACCAAGAACTTCACGCACATAGTCGGTCCACGGCGATCCCTCCGGGTTCAACTCATTGTCGAGCCCATACCCTCCTGCACCCCACCAGAATTCAGTTCCCCTTCCCATAGCCACACCGCGGCGGGTGTGTTGGTCAACATGGAAGTCAAGAACCTCAGTACACCGGTCGCCGCGCGCGACTGTTTCCTTGGTCCAGACAGCAAGTTCCATCGACGCACGATCCTTCGGAGCTCCCGCGAGGAGCCTGATGGCGTGCGCGGTAAACATGAACCGATCGACACCGCGGGCAAACGCTTCACGTTGTGTATTCAGTGCAGCCAGAAGCATCGGGGCATTCGGCAGCCCCAACCCGACGTCTTCCACAGCAATCACTGCCAACCGCTGCCATACCTTGGCCTCCACCTCGATCCCTGTCAGATAGAGTTCGTATGCCGCCAGTGACGCCTCTTCGACCAACCCTCTCCGAATCGACTTTTGCAAGACGGAAAGCAACTCGTCTGCTCGGTACCCATTCACTGTGACCAGCCGTGACCACACATCCTCGTGCTGTTCAGGCATCATGCACCCACTGCCGCAACAGCGTGCCGGTGAACGTGCTCCGGACCTGGCTCATCCGGTCGTCGCCTCCGAAGCAATGGATCCGCGATCTGGCGTGGCAGCCAGCCTCGATCGTCCGAGTTGAGTGTGATTCCGGGCGGCACGATCTCGTCGATTCGATCGAGCACATCGGCTCCTAACCGGATATCCAGCGCAGCAAGAGCCGAATCAAGCTGCTCTTGCGTGCGCGGACCGATCACCGGTGCGGTCACAGCAGGATGCGCCAAGATGAACGCCAGAGCCAACTGAATGAGAGTCAGCCCCGTCTCGTCGGCGAGATTCTGCAGTTCGACAACCGCTTCGTACTTGGCTCTATTCGCCACGACTCCCAGATCGAACAGCTTCGCGGCTCGGGAACTCACCGGTGCCGGGACCTTTCCATCTCCGACCCTGCCCGAGAGCCAACCGCCGGCGAGCGGACTCCAGGTTAAAACACCCATACCATACTTTTCGGCGACGGGAAGCACGCTGTACTCGGCTTCCCTCGCAAGAAGGGAATAGGGAGGCTGTTCAGACCGCAACTTTTCGCGACCACGACGCTCTGCCGTCCACTGCGCTTCCACGATCTCGTGTGCTTGAAACGTCGAACTGCCGACGTAGCGCACTTTCCCTGCGCGAACAAGGTCGCTCATGGCGCCAAGGGCATCGTCAATATCGACCCATTCGTCCGGCCGGTGAAACTGGTAGACATCAATGTAGTCGGTCCCGAGCCGCCTCAAACTGTTCTCCACCTCGGCCATGATCCAGCGCCGAGATCCGCCACGCATATTCGGATCAACTGTCGACATTCGCGAGTAGACCTTCGTAGCAACAACGACGCTAGAACGGTCAACCTGCTTCAACGCCTTGCCAACGATTTCTTCGGATTCGCCAAGCGAGTATTCGTCGGCCGTATCAATGATGTTGATGCCGGAATCGATCGCAGACTGGATGACGCGGACAGCCGCATCAGGATCGACATTTCCAAAGGAACCAAAATTCAACGTTCCCAGACAGATTGGGCTTACCTTCAGTCCTGTAGTGCCGAGGACATTGTAATGCATAGAAACACTTCCTTTCCCGAGGATAGTACAACTAATCCGGACTTAGCCATCAGCGACAGCGCCAGCGAAAAGACGGCTCGACAGATGATCGACTAATTCATGAAATTCCTGCTGATGGAGGGTCTGCGGACCGCGGGGACGGGCTATGGGTACCACGACACGTTCAACAATTCGTCCAGGGCGCGCTGACATCACGAATATCGTGTCTGACAAAAATACGGCCTCGGCGATCGAATGGGTCACCAACAGGCTGGTGATGCTGCGCTCCGACCACACACGCTGCAATTCCAGATTCATCTGCTGGCGCGTTAACTCGTCCAAAGCACCGAATGGCTCGTCCAGCAGCAGTGCGCGCGGTTCCATAACGAGGGCTCTCGCGATCGCGACACGCTGTCGCATCCCGCCCGAAAGTTGGTTCGGACGAGCATTGGCAAAGTCCGACAAACCCACCAAATGCAGTAAATCGTTGATCGCTGCTTTCGATTCTCTCTTTCCAGACAACTCCAAAGGAAGTCGTACATTCGCCGCTACGGTGCGCCACGGCAAAAGTGCGGAGTCCTGAAAAGCGACACCGGTGGCATGTCCGACCCTCTCCTTCTTCGGCGGGCCGCCGTGAAGCCGCACGGTTCCCGACGTCGGTTCCTCCAGATCCGCGAGCATACGCAGAAGAGTAGACTTTCCACATCCGGATGGTCCGAGAATCGTTACGAACTCGCCTTCAGCAGAAGTGATCGTCACGTCGTCCAAAGCGACAACCGCGGTCCGCCTGTTACGAAACTCCTTACGCACACTGATTGCCTCGATTCCTGGTGTCATCAATACCCTCCTGAAAACCTCGTCCGCGTGAAGTGCTCGGCTAAGTCCGCGATCTTGTAGATCACAACCGCACCCAAAGTTATGACGACGACCCGGCTCCACAATCCGGTGAAGTCGGCGACCGACGTTGACGTGAGAATCGTGTATCCAAGACCCTTACCCGTAGCCAACCACTCCGCAACCAGAGCACCGATAATCGCGAGCGGCGCGGACACTCTCAGCGACGTGAAAAGCGCAGGCAATCCGTTCGGAACGCGGACCTTCCAGAAGGCTGCTGCCGGCGACCCACCGAACGCAACCACCAGATCCAGACTGGTCTGCGGAGTGGACGCCAGTGCCTGGCTCATTATCACCAGGGTCGGAAAGAATGTGACGACTGCTCCGATCACGGCAACCGCAACCATCCCGCGTCCCATAATTGCGACGATGAGGGGGGTAAGCGCAACCAATGGGACACTACGCATAACCAGCGCAAACGGCGTGAACACGACTTGCACCAAGGCCGACCGCTGGAATGCCGCTGCTCCAACCAAACCGAATACCAAGCCTGCAAGTACCCCAATTCCCGCGTCAGTGAATGTCCGAGCGGCTTCGCCACCAATCTCCGCAAGGTGTGCAGACGAATCCGTACCGAACAGGTATTGAGCGACGTCCGTAGGAGTTTTTCCAAAAAACGAATTGACGTGAAATATACGTAGCATTCCATCCCACACCATTAGTACAATTGCGAGCGTGATTACACCCTGCCCGAGCGCGGACAGCAAGCGAAGCGGCCACGGGCCTTCCCGTCTCGGCCGGCTGACCGAATTGAGATCAACTGGCTTGTCCGGCTCCCAGGTGAGAATGAGTTTCTCAAGCGCCACGACACCAAGAAACCCGACGCCCGCTATCGCGCTTGCGGCGAGTGCCAGGCCCCAGGTTCGCTCGATCTCCAAAGCCTGCCCAGCGGTGATGAACGCCACCCCGACCCCCTTCTTTCCGCCGAGGTACTCCCCGATGATCGCACCGAGCACGGCACCTGACGGAGCGATGCGCAATGCGGTGAACAGCGCCGGCAAAGCTGCCGGGAGCCGCACCTTTCTAAGGGACTGAAGGCGCGATCCCCCCGCCGCGTCGACTAAGTCCAGCGAGATCGGGTCCGCTGCCCTCAACCCGGCTAGCGCGCCAACCAACGTCGTGAAGAAGACACCCAGCGCAGCCAGAATGATCTGAGGTGTGGGCCAGTCAAACATTATCGCGAGGATGGGCCCCAGCGCGACGAGCGGAAGTGAGCTGAACGTGAGTGCGAGTTGCAGAACCGGCCCTTCGACCAAAGGAACGACCAAGATCAGCACCGCTAGTCCGACCGCAATTGCCACACCGATGGCCAACCCAACAGTTGCCTCGTATGCCGTCTGCGCAAGGTTCGGCGCGTAGAACTGCCACCCATCCTTCAGCATCTTCTGCGCGATCGCCCACGGCGTGGAGATGGTGCGGTTGTTAGTGGCCGTGCCCACTGCCTGCCATCCCACAACGAGAATCACGAGGCCTAGTGCACCGAGTGAAGTTCGTCTGCTGATCACCACGGTCGATGCAGCTTTCGCCCGCAAACCGCTTCTCGTAGGGCTAATCGTCGGAAGGCCTATCTCAGTCATAGCGTAGGTCCGTTGGCGTAGACTTTGGCGAGGACCGACATATCAACGACATCGTCCGGCTTCGCTTTCACCCCAGTACGCGCGATGGTTGCGAAGCTGTCGGAAAGCAGCTGTGGCGATATTGTCGCAATGCCGTGTTCCTTCGTCCAGGTAGTAGAAATTAGGGCGTTTTGTGCAACTGATTCGCGCTGCTGTTGTTCCAAGTCGAGACCGAGGTCCTTGCCGTACTTCTGGACTGCGAGCTGGGCACCTAGATTCGGGTCATTGACCGAGATCTGCCATCCGCGCAAGACCGCACGCATGAAACCCTCGATCTTCTTTCGCTTGCCAGCATCAGCCAGGCTGGAACCATCGACGACGAATGCCTGAGTCGCCATTTGGTATCCGTAGTCAGAAAAGCTGAAGCCTTGTATGCCTGCGTCGATCATCTTCTGCTGGGTCGGCTCGTTGGTTAAATACGCCATTTGTCCATCAGTCTGACCGTCGAGCAATCCCGATGATTCCGTGGTCGGTACGACGGTAGCCTGATTCTTCGTTATCCCATTCATCGACGTAAACGCGTTCCAGGCAACAAGGTTGACTGCCGGTACTCCAATCCTCTTCCCGACCATGGCTTTAGGATTCGGTATTGGGTTCCTTTTCAAGCTCACGATGCCGTACGGAGTCTTCTGGAACAGGAAGCCGATCACTTTGAGGTTGGCGCCCTTCTGATCGGCGGCGGCAGCTTCGTCCAATCCGGTGACGCCGATCAACGCTTTGCCAGAGCTCACGACCGCCGGTACCGAAACCGTCGGCCCTCCGTTGATCATGCTGACAGTGACTCCCTCGTCCTTGAAGTAGCCCTTTTCCAGGCTGATCCAGGTTCCTGCATCCTCGATGTTTGGAAGCCAACCAAGTTGGTAGGCGACTGACGATCCGCTGTCGGCCGCGGAGTTGACCGACGACGAACACCCCGCTATCGCGAGTGCAGCCGCTATAGCGACGGTAGCTGCTGCGGGCCAGTGACGAGTCGGTCGCCTGCGCATGGTGACTCCTATTGAGTTGCGGATTTGGTTGTCTGTGGCTGTGGCTACAACATAAACAGTCGTCCGTTGCGTGCTTGTAAACTGATTGTTTCGATCTGCTGGGGATGTGCGACATGAGTGGTTCGACAGGATCTGTGGAACAATGCGAAGGGTGTCCCATCCGCTGCCCTCGACTTCGCCGCGCCGCATGACCGAGTCGCTCGACCCGGTGGATCAAGCCATCGTGGCGTTGTTGTGTGAGGACGGGAGGGTTCCGGTTGCACGGATCGCAGAACGGATCAACATATCCGCAGCCACCGCGCGACAACGTCTCGATCGACTTCTCGCGTCGCGTGATATCAGAGTGGTAGGGCTTGTGGACCCCGCGCTGCTGGGCACACCGGTCATGGCATACCTCGTTGTGGACACTGACGCCCGCACATCAAGTGTCGCCGGCGAACTCGCCCATATTGCGGAAGCTCAGTGGATCGCTACGGTGACTGACCTGGTTACCGTACTCGTCCAGGTCAGCACCAAGGACAACGCCTCGTTGGTTAAACTGATCGATGAGCGGATCCGGCCGGTCGCGGGAGTCAACACCGTCCGGGTCCAACACGTCCTACGCTCGTTCATCACTCCGTACGCGTTCGGCAGCAGCGCCAGTGGGACAGCTGAGCCAACCGCGTGGGTCGAAGGCGCCGGCCGAGGAATTGATGACGCCGATCGATTGATCCTAGGAGTCTTGCAGAGCGATGGCCGCGCCACCTTCACCGACCTCGCACACACCTGCGGGTTGTCAGTACCCGCAACTCGCCAACGGTTCCTCCGTCTGTCGAGCCGGTCTCTCGTCCGTATTCACTGCAGAATCGCTCCATCACTGCTCGGTATGCACGCCATCGGCACAATTCGAATACTTTGCCGCGCCAACTCAACACGCGTGGCTTCACGCCTCACGCAACTGCCCGAAGCAGTGTGGATGGCTCAGACCGCCGGACAGTACGACATGAACCTGGAAGTTATCTGTCGCGATCGCGAGCATCTCGCCGGTGTCTATCGACAGGTACGCGATATGGATGAAGTCGCTGAGAGTGTTCTCTTACCCCACCAAGATGTAGTCAAGCAAACCTCACGCTGGTCACACTGATCATCGGCAAACCATTGCCGGACAGCCGATATCGGATGTGGCGTGCGCGAAACAGTGAGACGTATCGACCGCCATTTGTATTCAAAACAAGTAGCGTTCGTACCCGCGATCCTCTTTGAACTTTGCGATGTCTGGGCTGTCTAGCGGTTTGGTCTGCGGTATTGCGGGTGGGCGTGCGGACGAACGGGTCGAGGCTCGCGATGACTTCACGATCGAAACACCGATACCACGCGCCCTGGCCTCGACCGCGAGGGCATCGAGAGCCGAAGCGCACAGGCGCGCACGAACGCCGCTGTGAAACTCGACAGCGTACGACGCGGGTGTATCCGCGCTCTTCCAAGCCTTTCAGTGCCCCGGCGGGGGCGCAACGCGCAGGTAGTAGGTGCCAGTGGCCAGCAGGCAGTGTCACGGCTCCCCTGCCGCCGCCATCCTTCGACACCTTCTTGAACTGGCGACAGGGAAGCGCGATGGCGGTGGTCTCACACGAGTGTTATCCCATTGTCCTCGAAGCCTCCGTCGGCCACGCATCGCACCACGTCGACGTTCCGCTCGAGCAGGGGAACTTTGAACTTCACGTTGCCTCACCCCCGAATCGTCTCTTACACGCATGCTCTGGATTGTCATTCCTCGCTCGACATGGCGGACTCGTGCCAGCGGCGCAACGTAACGGCCTCGATTGCGCGGATGATGCCAAACAGCAACAGCGAGACAAGGCTGGCAGCGATGACCGCCAGGAACAGACGTGAGGTCATCAACTGCTGAGCGGTAGAGGTGATGACGTACCCCAGTCCGCCTTCTCCCCCACCAATCCCTGCGACGAACTCACCAACGATGGCACCGACTACCGCAGAACCCGCTGCGATGCGCAGACCGGTCAGGATGTACGGCAACGCAAACGGTACACGTAGGACTATCAGCTGATGGGTCTTGTTCGCTCCAGCCATCTCGAACAGCTGCACGAGGTTGCGTTCGGTCGACTTCAAACCGGTCAGGGTGTTGGCAGCTACCGGGAAGACCGCGATGATCGCGGCGACGATCGTGTTTGTAGCAATGCCCGCACCCAGCCAAACAACCAAGATGGGCGCAACTGCAATGATCGGAATCGTTTGCAGCAGCACGAGATACGGGTACATTCCACGTTCGGCGAACGACCACCTGGACATAACGACGGCGGCCACGAAGCCTGCCACTGCCGCGATCACGAATCCGCCGTAGGCCTCCTGCATGGTGACCAATGTCGGCTGCACCAGCCCTGGGAGAGCCGGACCGAGTTCGTGAACCAAGTCACTTGGACTGGGTACGAGATAGTCGGGAATGTCGAACAAGATGGTGCACAGCTGCCAAACAGCAACCACGACCACGAGGATGACGGCGGGCGGCAACACCGTCCGAAGTATGCGGCCCGCGATTCGGCGATGGCGGCCGCGAGTAACAGGCAAGTCCGTGGTCGCGGTGGTCATGGGCTGTGGTGCGGTGCCGATGATGCTCATGCTGATGCCAATCTCGCGCCGATATATTCGGTCAAGCCGTCGAGAGCGTTCTGGTCGCGACAGTCAGTGGTGTCCTGAGTTGGTGGACTGGGTGATTTGATACGTTCCACAACATGACCTGGTCCTGTCGCCATCAAGATGATGGAGTGAGAGATCTTGACCGCTTCGCGGATGGAGTGGGTGATGAACAAGACCCCGAACTGACGTTGGGCCCAGAGCCGTATAAGTTCGTCGGCCATCCGTTCGCGGGTGAACTCGTCGAGGGCGGCGAAGGGTTCGTCCATCAGCATCAGCTCGGGTTCGGACGCCAATGCGCGGGCCAGGGACACCCGCATCTTCATGCCACCCGACAGCTCTCGCGGTAGTGCCTTCTGAAACTCACCCAACCCGACGAGACCGAGAGCTTCGACGGCCCGCCGCTTGGCTTCCGCCTTGGGGACCTTCCGGATGCGGGCGACAAGTTCGGTGTTGGTCAACACCGACCGCCACGCCAGCAGCGTCGGGTCCTGGAACACATACGAGTTCTGATCCGAGGTTGAGACAAAGGAGCCGGTCGTCGGCATGGACAGGCCTCCGGCAATACGCAGTAGCGTCGTCTTACCGCACCCTGATGGGCCCACGATGGTGACGATCTCGCCACGCTGCACGGTGAGGTCGACGGGTGCAAGTGCCCGGAAGCCGTTCGAGTACGTCTTGGTGACCTGTTCGAACGCTAGTAGCGGTGGTGCGGGGTCGGTGACAGCCATCGAGATCTCCGGAGCCGGATTCATAGTCATACGGATTCCTTTACAAACGCGCCGTTGCGATCGGCCACCGATGCCGAAAGTCGCGGTCGAAGAATTGGTCCAAACATCAGACAGAGCGGACGATCGCCGGGCTCAGCGCTGGCCATCGCGGGTCTCCTCGAAGGTCTCCTGGGTCAACGATGCAACGTCGGCGAGGTGTCGACGCATCGCGTCCCGCGCCCCGTCAGCACTTCCTGTCGCAATCGCTGCATAGATCGCCTTGTGTCCCAGGTAAGATACCTCACGCGCATGCCTTGTGGAATGCGACAGCACCCGGGTAGTGCAGGTCCATTGCCCGGCGAGTGTGTTAATCGCTGACATCAGATGGTTCTGTGATGCCGACGCGACGAGATTGTGAAACTCCAAGTCGTAGCGCAAGGACTCCTCAGGGGTTACGTCTGCGACGGGCCTCGTCAACACATCCTCAAGTGAACGCAAATTTCCAGAAGTCGCTCGAATCGCTGCCAACTCAGCGAGTTTCGGCTCGATGGTCTCCCGCAGCTGGGCGATATCACGCAGTTGGTGCTCCGCATCGGAGAGTTCGGAGTACATCGCGCTGACATGCTCCGGCGCCGGCATGACAATAGTACCGCGACCGGGCCGTCGCTCGATGAGATGCTTTGCCTTCAGATCGTGCATCGCCTCCCGCAGTGAGGCGCGAGAGATCCCCAGGTGCAGCGCCAACTCTCGTTCGGACGGAAGTCGATCTCCGGACCGGAGTTCGCCAGTGGCGATGAGCTTTTCGAGGTGCGCGGAAACCTCGTCGCCCACGCTGTCCCGGCCGCGCCACTGAGAGCGGCTCGGTGCGAGCAACTCCATCGGCACCATACGAGTTCTTGGCGACTCAACGGGCTGGACTATGTTCATCGGTGCACTTCCGAGTGTGGCCTGAGAGGCGTGGTTGGCCGGACCAATCCGGCTGTCTGGGCCGACCATAACCATCTTCTCGCGCCGTTGCCCACCGCACAATTGCGGCGCAACACGAATTTCACAATGGAAACATCCGGGCAATCCTCCTACTCCTCGGCTCTTCGTCACGCTGTGCAGCAACAGATCTGAGCAGATAGAGCCACGGAACGTCTGACGATCACAACGGTCTGCGCGGTGAACTTGCGCCGATGTTGCGCCATCGTGAACAAATTGCCGTTGAAGTTGCTCGGCGTCGGGGACCCACTTACGGTTCGCTTGGTCGGACCATTGCGGTCCGCCTCGCCTCTCGCCATCACCGAGCGACGTATCCCTTCTTCGATGGAGTAGCAATGCGTTGGGTTCACACCTTCAGGTTTCGCGTTGTCGTTCTCGCCATCGCCACAGCCTCAGCCTTGGCGCTCGCCGGCTGCGGCAGTAGTGCCGATAAGACCGACAACAACTCACTGTCCGTACAGTTGTCCTGGTTCAAAAACGCACAAAGCGGCGGATGGACAACGGCCATCACCGAGGGCTACCTTGCAGACGAGGGATTCCATAACGTCGATATTCGCGCTGGCGGCCCAAACGTCTCGACACTGACGCTCCTCGCTTCCGGAAAAGCCGACATCGCCGTCGCCACCATGGACAGCTACTTGCAGGCCCGCGACAAAGGTATCCCACTCACCGCGGTGTACAACGAGTTCTCCACGGCGCCCACCGGGATCTTTGTCAAGAAGAGCACCGGTTGGACGCAATGGAAGGATCTCGCCAACAAGACGTGGACAGTCGCGCCGATTGATCTGGGCTGGCAATGGGTGAAGAAGTCGCAGGGTATCGACTTCAAGACACAGAATTTCAACGGCTCGAACGCAGCGTTCATGGCCTCCCCTGATGCCATCACACAGGGGTACCCAACAAACACCGTGTACGAGGCGCGTCAACACGGATTCGAGCTAAATTACCTGGGCTATGCTTCAGCTGGATTCAATCCGTATGGCCAGATTCTTGTCGTTACCAAAGAATTCGCCAATAAGCACAAGGATGAGCTTGACCGGGCGCTACGTGCTTTGAGCAAGGGATGGACTGCGTATCTCACTAACGTCACTGCTGCCAAAAAGGCCAATGAGCAGATCATCAAGGATGATGACCAACTCGCCGCAGACGTCAACTGGTTCACCTGGGACGCCCAGCGCAAGTATGTGATCGGAACACAGGGCGGTAAGACGATGGGCGCGATGACCGATTCTCGCTGGAACCAGATAGTTAGTCAAATGAAGCAAATGGGTGCACTGTCCCAGGGATTCAACGCCACCGACCTGTTCGACAACGAGTTCGTCCCGGATGTCAAGATGCCGACCATCGACCAGCTGCCTCCCGCCCCTGCTGGCGTCTATCAAGGACCGCCGCCGGTCTTATAGCCAGCTCGTCGTGTCGGAGCCCCGCATTTCGAACACTCTCTAAGTGAGCGCAGCACGACCCGACACAAGCCCAGTCCCGCACATCAATGCCTAATCTCTCGAACCGAAAGGCCATCATGACAAGCACCGCCGAAAGCCCCGCCCTCGCGAACCTGATCGACGAGCTCGGAAACGTTCCGCACTCCACTGACCTCCGGCAACTGAAGGCCAAGAGTCGTGACCGGTTCGCGCAGAGTCCTGTTCTTCGCGAGGTGATGCGCGGACGGATCGCCGACATCTATATAGCACCACGATCGAAAGAGGAGTTGCGCGTCGCCGTTGCGTCATGCGCACGCAATCGAGTTCCCATCACCGTACGTGGAGGCGGTACCGGACAGTTCGGTCAAGCCGTTCCTCTCAGTGGCGGCGCAGTCATCGACGTCACCGGCATCACCGGCGTTACCGCGCGACGCCACGGGACCGTACGTGCGCTATGCGGAACGCTCGTCTCCGACATCGATGCGGAGATACGCCCCGCCGGATGGGAGCTGAGAATGCACCCGTCCACCGCCAAGCAGGCTACTATCGGTGGCTACCTCGCAGGCGGGCACGCCGGAATCGGCAGCTGTCAGTGGGGAATCCTGCGTGACCGTGGAAACATCGTGGCGCTCGAGGTGATGACCGTGGAGGAGGAACCTCGACTGATCGAGGTCGTCGGTTCTGATGTCAACATCGTGCACCACGCCTACGGAGCGAACGGCATCATCACCGAGGTCGAGTTGCCGACAGCGCCCGCCTGGAACTGGCAAGAACTGGTCATCAGCTTCCCTGACTTCGCGGCCGCAGCACGTTTCTCGGTCGACCTGTGCGAGAGCGAAGGAGTGCTGAAGAAGCTCGTCTCCATTCATCAAGATCCGCTACCCACCTACTTCCGCGAACTCGCCGACTTCATTCCGTCAGGCCACTCGATGGTGTTGGCGATGGTCGCCGAGCAATACCTGCCGAACGTCGAGGACCTGGTCGCCGAGAATGGCGGCTCGATCAGGAACTGCTCCCCCGAAGGAACGGGTTCGTACGGCATCCCGATCTACGAGTTCACCTGGGGTCACGCGATGATGAACTTCCAACGTGTGAATCGGAGCCTGATCGGGCAGCTGGCACTGTTTCCCAAAGAATCCTTGTATGAAACGATTGTGCGCATAAACCACGACTTCGCCGACTTGGGTCCGATGCATCTGGAGATGAAGCGTTTCGACGGTGCGCTATCTGCACAGGGCTCGCCGGTGTGGGAGTTCGAGAGTCAGGAACAGATGGCCGAGATCACGCGACGACTCGAGGAAGCCGGCCTGGTCATCGCCAACATTCATACCCCAACCCTGGCGGCAGGCGGGATGAAGCCGTGGTCTGACGCGGAGTCGAGCTTGAAGAGGGCAACTGACCCATACGGACTGCTAGCCCAGGGAAAGTCGGACGACGTGACAGAAAACGAAGTCACGACTTCCACCGCACTGCCATCCTCCGGATGGTCCTATCGCCTCACCGCGCCCGGATCCGCGCGTCACCTCGGAGATACGCCGTAACGAAGCGGCCGGCCTCACTTTCCTCGAAATCTCACTCGAGTTGTCATGTCTAGGCCAGTGGGCGCCTGCAAACTCCGCCCGTACCGTGACCGCCGCTGTCCCGCGACGATCACCGGTACGTCGGTGACCGCCTGGACGCCTCTTGAGACAGGGCCCCGACATGACCATCAGAGCACCCGAGACAGGAACGCGCGAGTCCGCTCGTGGGCTGGTTCGCTGAAGATCTGTTCCGGAGTGCCGGTCTCGACAACGGAGCCGTCCGCCATGAATACCACTCGATCGGATATGTTGCGAGCGAACCCCATCTCGTGCGTGACGACGACCATCGTCATGCCTGATTCTGCGAGATCCCGCATGACGGCGAGTACATCTCCGACGAGTTCCGGGTCGAGCGCCGATGTCGGTTCGTCGAACAGCATTGCGTGCGGGTCCATCGCAAGTGATCGGGCGATGGCGACGCGTTGCTTCTGGCCACCCGAGAGTTGCGCAGGTTTGGCGTCTGCTCGATCAGCAAGTCCTACCTGACCGAGGAGTTTCTCGGCCTTTGCGCTGGCTTCGTCACGTGTCAGACCGAGCACATGCCTCGGTCCGAGCGCTACGTTCTCCGCCGCGGTGAGGTGGGGGAAGAGGTTGAAGTGCTGAAAGACCATCCCCACCTTCACGTGTAGCGCACGTAGGTCGTAACGCCGAGCAGTGATGTCCTCCCCTTCGACCAGAACCCGACCACTTGTCGGAGACTCCAGCCCGTTGAGGCACCGCAGAAGCGTCGACTTGCCTCCGCCCGATGGGCCGATGACACAGACGACCTCACCACGCGCGACTTCGAGGTTGACGTCCTTCAATACTGCGTTGTCACCGAATTGTTTGTGCAGACTGTCGACTGAAATCATGAACGGGCCATCCTTCGTTCCAAAATCCTGGAAATAAAGGTCAAGACGTAGACGATGATGAAATAGAGGACCGCCAACTCAAAGAGAATGGTGAACGTCTCGAAGTTGGCAGCATATATTTCCTGCCCCTGGAACGTGAGCTCGGCGATACCAATCACAGAAAGAAGTGAGGTATCTTTGATCGTCATCGAGAATTGGTTGACAAATGCGGGTAGGACTGACCGAACCGCTTGCGGCAGAATCACCAGCCGCATCATCTGCAGCCGTTTGAGTCCAATCGACACACTGGCCTCGAACTGGCCGGCATCGACTCCCTGAATCCCGGCTCGGAAGATCTCCGACATGTATGCCGTAACATACAGACTCATCGCGAGTATGCCGGCATAGATCGCCTCCATGTGGATTCCGAGGAGGCTAGGGATTCCAAAATATATGAATAGTATCTGCACCAGCAAGGGCGTGCCACGGAATATGTTGACATACACTCTCGCGATTCCGCGGACGATTGAACTCTTCGCCAACGTCATGAAACATAGGCAAAGGCCTAGAATCGATGCGATGACCAGCGATATGACGGTCACATAGACGGTAACCTTCATACCGCTGAGTAGCGTCGGGAGTGCGTCAATTAGCACATTGAAGAAATTGCTCACGTAAGATGGGCTTTCGAGTCGCTGCAGTGCTGCATTCTGAGACGGCGGGCCGCGGTGGCGGCCCGCCGTTGAGGGTCAGTTCATTTGATACTTGGTCTTCAGCTTCGCCAGAGTGCCATCGGACTTCAGCTGCGTGAGCGCTTGATTGAACCCTTCGACCAGCTTGCTGTTCTTCTGGAATGCCAAACCGACGGGAGTTTCGTCGAGCTGCTTTATTGCAACAAGCTCGGTGCCGTCCGTCTTTTCTTTGTAGGCGATGACTGCGGAATCGTCGACGAGCGCATCTGCGGTGCCGTTGCTCAGCGCCAGGAACATCGAGGGCTCATCAGGCAGAAGTATCACCGATGCGCCGTACTGATCCGCGACCTTCTGGGCGGCGGCAGCACTCGAGGCGCCCTTTTTCGCCACGATCTTCTTGCCCTTCAGCATCTCAGGGCTCTTGATCTCACTACCCTTCGAGACCACCAGCTCGTTTCCGTCGCTGTAGTAGGAATTCGAGAACGAGATCGCCTTCTTTCGTTCGGGCGTGATAAAGAATCCGCCCGCCGCAGCGTCGACAGTGTGCGACTGGAGTGCCGGAATCATCGCGTCGAAGTTCATGTACTTGTACGAGACGTTCCAATTCTCCTTCTTCGCCACGTCGGAGAGTAGCTCGACCTCGAATCCGGTAAGTTGGCCCTTGTCCATGTATTCAAATGGGGGGCCACTGTTGATCATGCCGACTTCAACGTTTTTCCTCCCCGATGCATCGGTGGACCCGGAACCGTCGGTAGTACAGGCGGCCAGTCCCACGATGGCGGCACATAGGATGGCTGTGGTCAGAACTCGCTTCACTGTGTCTCTTCCTCAGGGTGACGAACACTCGGCACGCGGAGGTGCGCCGAGTCAGTACTTCAACGGACTGTTGAAGTTGATGCTAACGCAGTGGCAATCGACTTGTGGCTACATTGGCAGAAAGTAACAACGAGTTAACGGATGCCTCGGTGTGATCGCCGGGTACGTACGGGAGGGCGAGATGGACTACCCGCAGGTCAAGAAGACACTGGACGGCGAGCGGCTCATGTCGATGTTCGAGCGGATGGTCGATCCCTTGGGTGCCGCGTTGCCATCGTCGTGTGAGATCGTGCTCCACGACTTCAGTAAGCTTCCCAGCTCGATCGTTGCCATTCACGGGACGCTCACCGGCCGCAAACCGGGTGACCCCATCACCGATCTGCTCTTGCGCCAAGCGGTGAACGATGACCAAGCCGACAGCATCGTCGGCTACACGACGCACGCCCCTGACGGACGACGCCTGTGGTCGTCAACGTTCTTTGTCCGTGACTCGACCGGTCAGCTACAGGGCGCTCTCTGCGTGAACGTGGATGTGTCGCAGTGGGAAGCCATCGAGCGCATCGCCCGCGCAATACTTCCGCCAGGCGTGGGCGAACCGCTACTCGAAGGGCTGGATCTGGGCCACACCGATCCGGCGCGGGAGCAGTTCGTCTCCGACCTGAACGAGCTCAGCGAACGAATGCTCGCCTCTTGCATCGAGCAGCAGAACACTCCCGTCTCGAGCCTGAAGAAGCATCAGAAGGTCGAGATTGTCCGCAATCTCCGGGAACGCGGATTCTTCATGCTCAAGGAAGCCACCGATCTCGTTGCTGACGCACTCAAGGTATCCAAGTTCACGATCTACAACTACCTCAACGAAATCGAATCCGAGGCAGGCGGTTCGTGAGTCTGGCCGGGTCAGCTTGAAGTCTCGGTCGCATCCGCACCCGGGAACGACCCCTCGCTCTGCAGTAGCGAATTCACCCGAACGTCGCGGGTTCGTTGCAGGTGTGTCCGGATCAGCTCGCGAGCCAGAGCGGCGTCGTTGTCGCGCATCGCCTCGATGATTCGAAGATGCTCATCGTGGCTGTGTTTCAGGTTGTCCGAGCCGGCCAGCGACGGTGTCTCGTACAGCGCCAACTGCGATGAGAGGCGTTCGAGGACCTCGCCGATCGTCTGGTTGCGGGACGCCCCGGCCAGCACCTGATGCCAGCGTGCATGCAACTGCCGCGCCCGATTCGGATCCTTCTCGGCGACCGCACTCTCGTGCACCAGGGCGAGCCGCGCGAAGTCGATCTCCGTCGCGTGCCGGATCGCCGTCTCCACCGCTTCGGCCTCCAGCGCGATGCGCACTTGGTAGATGTCGTAGATCTCGTCGGGTGTCCGCGTGCGTACGACCGATCCGCGGGGACCTCGTTCGACGAGGCCGTCGGCCTCCAGACGCAACAGGGCCTCACGGATCGGGGCGCGCGACACCCCGTGCCGGTTGCTCAGCGCCACTTCATGCAGCGGCTCACCCGGCGACGGGTTCCCGGCCAGGATCTCCTGACGAAGCACCTGGTACAGGGCGCCCCGCGTGCCGCCGGGCTCCTCGACGGCCTCTGCTTCCCCGCGGGTTTGTCGTGCCACGTCCCCTCCTCGTTTCACTGCAACTGTCCACTGCTTGTACCCGACCGTGCAGGCGTTGACGAACTCCCGCCCGACTAAATGATCACGCTGCTCAAAAGTCTTGAGTACTGGATGCTACCGCGGTACGAAGACATATGTCGACAGATGTCGACAGCCATATACGCAGGAGAGTCGAGGCACGTCGTGGGCCGAGTGCAGCAGGATGGGGAGTCGCTCGTCCTCGTCGCCACGGCAATGGGGCTCGGTATGCGTTTGGGTGCGTGGCGTCATCGCGACCGCGTCGACAACCTTCCGCGGACGGCTTCGCCCTGATGATCGACGTCCTGCCCGACGGCCTCGAAACCTTCGTCAACGAGGTCGTCCCGCGACTGCAGGACAAAGGACTGTTCCGCGCGACCTACCGCGGCACCACGTTGCGTGAGGACCTCGGTCTCGCACTTCCACCCACCATCTGACCAATCACCCCACACCGAGAAGGGCAGGAAACAATGCTGCAGGTTTCGCGAATCGACCTGACCGAGGCCAAGACGTTGATCGACGCGGCCACCGAACGTTCGAGAGAGATCGGGGTGCCGATGTGCATCGCCGTCGTCGACGAGAGCGGCTACCTCGTCGCATTCGACCGCATGGACGACGCGAAGATCACCAGCGTGTCCATCGCCATCGACAAGGCCTTCACCGCGGCCGGCGCACGCAACACCACCGCGTTCTACGGCGGCGTGTCGCAACCCGGTGGGCTCGCCTGGGGCATCAACCAGACCAATGACGGACACTTCAACGTGATCGCCGGTGGCATTCCGATCATCGTCGACGGCCGGGTCATCGGCGGAATCGGTTTGAGCGGTGGAACTTCCGTGCAGGACGACGACGTCGCCGCCTATGCCGTCGAGCACCCGAACATCGCCGGATCGGCGTCACCCGCATCCTCCGAGGGGGCGCGCTGATGCCGACATCGATCACGCCTCCGACCGGCGTCATCGGGGCGGCACTGACCCCGTTCACACCCGACGGCACCGTCAACCGCGACCGCCTCGACGATCTGCTCGACCTCCTGTCCGGGCACTGCGACGCCATCTCGGTCCTGGGCGCCGAGGTCACCGAATACCAGGTCCTCGGGCTCCGGGAGCGGCAGCAGATCCTGTCCGGCGCGCTCGACACGGTCAACAAACGCGTGCCCGTGCTCGCCGGAGTGTCACATGCGTCGGCAGCCGAGGTGGTGCGCCTGGCCGAGCACGCGGCCTCGGCCGGCGCCGACTTCGCCCAGGTACTCATCCCGCGCCACCCTGGCGGAAACCCGGCCAGCACAACCGATCTCGTCACCTACTTCGAGCAGATCGCCGCCGCGAGTCCGCTGCCGATCATCGCCTACCACAACCCGGGCCAGGGCACCGACGCCGACGTGGCGACGATGGTGGAGCTCAGCACGATCGACGGGATCGTCGGCTTCAAGGAGAGTTCCCGCGACCTCATCAAGATCGGCAGACTGTGCGCCGAGATCGACGAGGCCGGACACGCCCGCTACTACACCACCATGCAGGCCCTGCTCACCACACTGACCCTCGGCGGTTCGGGTGCCATGATGCCGCCGCCCGGGACCATTGTCGGTTCACGGGTGGTGGCCGCCTACCGCAACGGCGACCACGCTCTGGCAGCCCAGTGGCAGAAGCACTTTCGCACGTTCCCGGCGGTGTGGTCCAAGTACGGGTTGACCACGACGATGAAGGCCGCGATGGGCGCCCTCGGCTACGACGTCGGTGCGCCGGCCGCCCCGTTCCAGCCGATGCCCGAACACGATGCCGCACGCCTGGCCCAGCACCTCGAGTCGCTCGATCTGACTGCCGCACTACCGAACCCGGCCGCACCCGACACCGTGAAAGGTGCCACCACATGACCACGTCGATCGAGTCGCCGGTTGTCGACGCGCGAGAGCGCAGCGGCCGGCGCCACGCCTTCGTCGGCGCATATATGGGTTGGATGTTCGACGGCTACGAAACATTCGCGACGGTGCTCGTCGCGTCCTTCGTCGTCAACGATCTGGTCGGACCGGGCGCGGCCGGACGCAATGCGTACTACGTCGGCGGCATCCTGGCGATCACACTCTTGTCCTGGGCGGTCGGCGGCCTGGTGTCGGGTGTGCTGGCCGATCGGTTCGGCCGTCGACGCGTCATGCTGGTGTCGATCCTCTGGTATGCGATCTGTGCCGGACTGACCGCGCTCGCCCCGACCTACGGCATTCTGCTACTGCTGCGGTTCTTCACCGGGTTGGGAATGGGCGCGGAATGGGGTGGCGGAAGCACGCTTGTCGCCGAGACCGCACCTCCGCGGCGACGTGGCCTGCGGATCGCGCTCTTGCAGAGCGGTTTCGGTGTGGGTTTCCTCATCGCGACCGGGGTATGGCAGCTGGTGAATCAGGGCAACCCCGGCGACTGGCGATGGATGTACGTGATCGGCGTGCTGCCGGCGCTGCTCACCCTCTACATCCGCCGTTCCGCCTTCGACTCCCCGCTGTGGGTCAAGGCTGATCAGCAGCGTAAGGCCGTGACCGATGCGCTGGCGTCCGGGGTGCTGGGCACCGCGGACGCGGGTGAGATCGTGCAACCCCGTCTGCGCCAACTGTTCTCCCATTCCGACTACCGGCGTCGCGTCATCATGCTCACGTTCGGGGCGCTGGCGTCGATGGTCGGCTGGTGGGCGGTGTCGACGTGGATTCCGGTGTACGCCAAGTCCATGCTGGCCGGCACCACCGGCGACATCGCCGCCTCGGTCACCCTCGTGGTGTTCGTCTACAACGCCGCCGGTGTGCTCGGATATCTCGTGAACGGATGGCTCGCCGACATCGTCGGCCGCAAGCCGGTGATCTTCGGTTACTTCGTCGCCTCGGTGGCCTTCACACCCTGCCTGTTCTTGCTGCCCGATGATCGGGCGTCCCTGATCTTCTGGTCCGCCATCAACGGCTTCTTCACCCTCGGGCAGATGACCTGGCTGGCGCTGTACCCCAGCGAGCTGTTCCCGACCAATGTCCGCGCCACCGGCATGACCCTGGTGTTCAACCTGGCGCGGTTCCCGGCCGCGATCGGCGCGCTGATCAGCGCGTCACTGATCACCGCCTTCGGCTCGATCGCGGTGGCCGCCGTCGTGATCGGTTGTATCGCCTACGGATTGGGCGTGCTGGTCACCTGGTTCCTCGGCCCGGAGACACGAGGCACCGAGCTGCCCGGCCCGACGCAGGTCGTCGCCACCGAGAAAATGAAAGAGAGCGCACATGAGTGACCGCACACGCGACACGCTCACCCGGCCACGGTCCCCGCTGGAGGATCCGGCCAGCCCGCTGTCACGGATCGCCCGCCAACCGATGATGCTCGGGCTGTTCCTGCCGACCCAGACCGGCGGATTCTCCCAGTCGTCGTATCCCCGTGACACGCGTTGGGATTTCGAGTACAACCGCAACCTCACCCAGAAGGCCGAGTCCTATGGCTTCGACTTCGTGTTCGGCCTCCAGCAGTGGGTCAAGAAGGGCGGTTTCGGCGGCGAGACCAACTATCGGGAGAACTTCCTGGACCCGTTCATCTCCACGGTCGCCCTCGCGCCCGTGACGAGCCGGATCATCACCATCTCGACGGTCCACGTCCTGTACGGGTCGTGGCATCCGCTGCACCTGGCCAGGTTCGCCGCCACCGCCGATCACATCGCCCAGGGACGCTTCGGGCTCAACATCGTGACCGGTTACGATGCCCGCGAACCACTCATGTTCGGGATGAACCGCATCGAGCACGACGAAAGATACCGGCGGGCAGACGAGTTCACGTCGGTGATGGAAGATCTGTGGGCCGGCGACGAGGACCTGACCTTCCGCGGCACGTGGTATGAGCTGCAGGACGCCTACGTGTCACCCCGACCCACGTTCGGTCGGCCGATCATGGTGTCGGCCAGCGCTTCTGCGGCCGGCTTCGACTTCGCGGCCGACCATTCCGACATCGTCTTCACCTCCAGCCGGTCGGGGGCGCCGTACGACGATGCCATGAAGTCGTTGCCGGGCATCGCCTCCGAGATCGATGCTGCCTTCACCCGGACGCAACGGCCGCACAAGACGATCGTCTTCCCGATGGTGATCTGCCGTGAGACGAGAGAAGAGGCCTACGCCTACCGCGACCGGATCGTGGCGCAGGCCGACAAGGCGTCGATCGTCAACTACGACGCCCGCCACAAGGCCGGTGACGCGCAGGGCTGGCCCGAACATGTACCGGCCGACCGCGTCCTGGGCGGCCACGTACAGATCATCGGCAGTCCGACCGACGTCGCCGACCAGATCGAAGGCCTGCACGCCGCCGGCATCGACGGCGTGCAACTCGGGTTCTACGACTACGGACCGGAACTGGACTTCTTCGCCGAAGCGGTACTGCCGATCCTCACCGCCCGCGGTCTCCGCATCCCGGACCCGGTGGTGACGACATGAACGGAGCAGACACGGTGGACCAGTTCGTCCGAATCGACCATGACGACGCGGTCAGCACGATCACGCTGGCGAATCCGGCGCGCGGCAACATGCTGACGTATGCCGCGATGAACCAACTGATCGACGCCCTGCGCGCAGTGCATGAACGGCGGCCGGTGCTGCTGGTGATCCGAGCCGACGGCGACGATTTCTGTCTCGGACGCGACCAGGGCGAAAAGCCCGAAGGAATCACCAAAGCACAGTCCCTGCAATTGATCCTGGTCGCCAACGACCTCCTGCGAACCTTCGAAGGTGTCAGCGTGTGCGTTGTCCAGGGCCGAGCACTCGGCTTCGGCAGCGGGTTGGCGGTGCAGAGCGACATCACCGTGGCCGCCGAGAGCGCCGTGCTCGGCTTCGACGAGGTCGCCCACGGGCTCGCCCCACTCGTCGTCGCGGAGTACCTGCCCGGCCTGGTGGGGCCCAGAGCGACCGCCGACCTCGTGTTCACCGGACGCCTGGTGTCGGCAGCAGAAGCGCTGCGGATCGGCCTGGTCAGTCGAGTCGTCCCGGATGCGGCGCTGGCCGACGAGGCGGCTGCACTCTCAGAAGGTTTACTCGCCACCGAGCCAGGAGCGCTGCGACTGCTCAAGAGCTACTCCACGCGGCTGCGACGCGGGGAACTCGACGACCCTCCCGCCCAGGCCGTCGCGGAACTCGACAGCTGGCTCAGTGCCGGCCGGCCGGCGTTTCCGGGGGTGTGATGCTCGCCGGATTGATGAAATACATCCGTGTGATTCTGTGAGGTCGGCTGTCAGCTGTGTGCAGACAGCAGTCGAGCGCCTATCGTGGGTGCTGGCCTGCCCGTATGGGCAAGTTGGAACGCACGCTGGCCACCATGCGTTCTAGTACTACAGCCGTAGTTCGCGGTCTGTGGTGTGCTGCGGCGTGTTTGCGCTGGTGAGGGCGACTGCCGGGGCATGATTTGTGGTTTGTGAAGACAACAAAGATGCCCGCGGCAGCCGCGGGTTTGAGGGTAGACCATGACCGGTGGCAGGCAGGACTGGACTCGGTGATCGACACGATCGGGCCGCGGTTCGCCCGCTGCGACGCCGCTCGCAACGCGGGCGCGTTTGTGT
>NZ_JBNCLY010000009.1:0-169520 GCF_049844915.1 Gordonia sp. DT30
TGCAAACCCACCGGCGGAGTGTTACTGACCATACCCGCCGACACCCCGAAGCTGTCTGCGCTCGAGTTCATGGGGTCGGTCACGCCCGCCACCGCGAAAACATTGGGCTGTGACGCCTCGATCACCGTCGTCATCACCGACATGGACCAGGTGCCGTTGAACGTCGGGCGCGAAAAGCGGTTGTTCACGTCGGCGCAACGAAAAGCGTTGCTGATCAGGGATAAGTGCTGCGTGAAATGCGGTGCGCCAGCAGCACGTACCCAAGCCCACCACCTCGCCCATTGGGCCGACGGCGGCGCCACCGACCTCGACAACGGCTGCCTACTGTGCACCAACTGCCACGATGATGTGCATCATCACGGGTGGGAGGTAATCATGGGATTCGATCGGCATCCATGGCTCATCCCACCCGCCACGATCGACCCACACCGCCGACCACAACCCGCCTACCACCGACGCACCCTACGCCTCGACAACGTCGCCGCCTGACAGGCAGTCTCACAACATCTTTCGACCACACTGAGCTTGCGCCCGGCTCCGGCCGGGATCGCACCTGTTGTTTGAGAACTTCATACCGGGCCGGCGGGCCCCGCGCAACTGATCAGACCGCGCAACCGATCAGACGCGTACCGATCAGACCGGATACCGTTCCGGTTCCGGACCGAACTGGAAACGGCGGCCGGTGATCTCGTCTGCGGTGATCTCCACATAGTTGTATTTGATCGTGGGGATCCACGGTCGCAGCGGCAGTTCGTCGGCCGCGGCGATCTCGTCGCCGCGTGAGAGGAGACGTGCCGAACCCTTGACCACGACACTCCATCCGGTGCCGGCGCCATCCTCGTAGGAGTCGGCCTCGAAGGCGACTTTCTCGTTGACGACGATCTCCGACAATTTGGCGCCTTCACCGGTCCGGAAGACGACGCGCCCGTCACCTGCGTGATAGTTGAGCGGAAAGATGTCGGGCTGTCCGCCCACGCTCACCGCCAGCCGACCCACTTCCGCGGAGCCGAGCAGCGCCCAGGCATCCTCGCCGGAAAGTTCTTGAACAGGGTTGTCCACCATGACCTCTCCTTTCTCCATGGTCCATTCTCCCCGGGCGTGGTCGGCGGCCACAGGGGCTAAGGTCCCGGGGACGGCCCGACGCCAACCAGGCGCACGTGAACACGCACGCAGCGAATCAGTCCTCGGGTACCGGCACCGGCTCGAGGATCTCCGATCGTGATTCCGGGGCGGCGGCCCGCAGCGCATCGGCCGAGGAGTCATCGGGTTGTTGCTGTGAGGCGATCTCGGCCGCCACGCGTGCGTTGTACGTCTCCACCTCGAAGGCGATCCGGTCGGGGTCCCAATCGAGGATGGGCGCAAGGAGTTCGGCGACCTCCTGCGCACACCCGACACCGCGATGCGAATACTCGATCGCGATGCGGGTGCGCCGGGCCAGCACATCCTCGAGGTGCAGGGCCGCCTCGTCGATGGCTGCGTACACCACCTCGACCCGCAGATACTGGGGCGCGGCGGCAAGCGGGCGCAACAGCGACGGATCCGCATCGGCGTAATACAGCACGTCGTCGATGAGCGAGCCGTACCGATTGAGCAGGCGGCGCACCCGGTAGGGGTGCAGCCCGAACCGCTTTCCGAGATGTTCGCACTGGTTGATCAGGGCGAAGTATCCATCGGCGCCGAGCAACGGGACCCGTTCGGTGATCGAGCGGGCCACCCGCGTCGGGATGTAGTCATCACATGCGTCCACGGCGTCGGCCGCCATCACCCGGTACGTCGTGTACTTGCCGCCGGCGATCGACACCAATCCGGGCGCCACCCGCGCCACCGCGTGCTCACGCGAGAGCGTCGAGGTCGATTCGTCCTCACCGGCCAGCAAAGGCCGCAATCCTGCGTAGACGCCCTCGATGTCGTCGTGGGTGAGCTTGGTGACCAGCACCTCGTTGACTCGGCCGAGGATGTAATCGATGTCGGCGCGGGTGGCGGCGGGATGGGCGAGGTCGAGATTCCAGTCGGTGTCGGTGGTACCGATGATCCAGTGCGTCTCCCACGGGATCACGAACAAGACCGACTTCGCGGTGCGCAGGATGATCGCCGTCTCGCTGACGATCCGATCCCGCGGCACCACGATGTGCACCCCCTTGGACGCACGGACCCGGAAGTGTCCGCGCTGATGCGAAAGTGCCTGCACCTCATCGGTCCACACACCGGCCGCATTGATGACGCAGTGCGCTCGGACCTCGGCAGTCTGTCCCGTCTCACTGTCGCGGACCCGCACGCCCATCACGCGGTCGGCTTCCCGGAGGAATCCGACCACCTGGGTGGAGGTGCGGACGACCGCACCGTAGTGGGCCGCGGTCCGCGCGACGGTCAGGCTGTGCCGGGCGTCGTCGACGACGGTGTCGTAGTAGCGGATACCACCGATCAGCGAATCGCGCCGCAAGGCGGGCGCCACCCGCAGCGCCCCGGAACGCGTCACATGACTTTGTCCCGGAACGGACTTGGCACCACCCATCCGGTCATACAAGAAGAGTCCGGCGGCAACATACGGGCGTTCCCATACCCGTCGCGTCAACGGGTACAGAAACGGCAGCGGCTTCACCAGGTGCGGGGCCAACACGCGCAGCGACAATTCGCGTTCGGCCAACGCCTCGCGGACCAGACCGAAATCGAGCTGCTCCAGATAACGCAGACCGCCATGGAACATCTTCGACGACCGGCTCGAGGTTCCCGACGCGATATCGCGGGCCTCGACGAGCGCCACGCGCAGACCACGCGTGGCCGCGTCGAGCGCAGCGCCCACCCCGACAACACCACCGCCGATCACGACGATGTCGAATTGTTCCGCAGAGAGCCGACGCCACGCCTCGCGGCGGTGCAACGGGCCCATATCGGCAGGTCGATCGGGATTGAACTCGGAGTTCATAATTCGTCAGCGTAATTGATCGCCGGGCCATGCACCGCGTGCGACACTGGCCGCGTGGGTAGCGCTCCGGCATATGTGGCAGCCATCGACCAGGGCACGACGTCGACACGCGCGATGGTCTTCGACCGCCGCGGGCGGGTCGTGTCCGTCGAACAACTCGAACATCGGCAGATCTTTCCGCGTGCGGGGTGGGTGGAACACGATCCCGCCGAGATCTGGCGCAACACGCGTCGCGTGGTCGCCGCCGCGCTGGCGTCGGCGGACCTCAACGTCGGCGACATCGCGGCCTGCGGGCTCACCAATCAGCGCGAGACGACGGTGGCCTGGGACCGTTCGACGGGCGAGCCGCTGCACAACGCCATCGTCTGGCAGGACACCCGGACCGCCGCCCTGTGCGAGGAACTCGGCGGGGATACCGGGGTCGACCGGTATCGCGACCGCACCGGGCTGCCGCTGTCCACCTATTTCGCCGGACCCAAGATGCGGTGGCTGATCGACCACGTCGATGCCGTCGCCGAACGGGCACGAAACGGCGAACTCTGCCTCGGCACAATGGATTCGTGGATCGCATGGAACATGACCGGCGGCGCGTCGGGCGGCCGGCACATCACCGACGTCACCAACGCGTCGCGCACGATGCTGATGGATCTCGATTCATTGAGCTGGGATGAGAAGATCTGCGCCGAGATGGGCATCCCGGTCGAGTCGCTGCCGGAGATCCGGAGCTCCTCGGAGGTGTACGGCGCACTGCGCGAACACGGTTCGCTGCCCGGCGTGCAGTTCGCCGGCATCCTCGGCGACCAGCAGGCCGCGACCTTCGGGCAGGCATGTCTGTCGCCGGGCGAGGCCAAGAACACCTACGGCACCGGAAACTTCTTGCTGCTCAACACCGGAACCGAGGCGGTGTTCTCCGATCACGGTCTGCTCACCACCGTGTGCTACCGGATCGGCGACGCCGCACCGCGATACGCGCTCGAAGGTTCCATCGCCGTCACCGGTTCGCTGGTGCAATGGCTGCGGGACAATCTCGGGCTGTTCAACCATGCGTCGGAGGTCGAAGCGCTGGCCGCACAGGCCGACGACAACGGTGGGGTGTACTTCGTACCGGCCTTCTCCGGGCTGTTCGCACCTCGCTGGCGTCCCGACGCCCGGGGCATCGTCACCGGACTGACCCGCTTCGCCGACAAACGACACATCGCCCGAGCAGCCTTGGAGGCCAGCGCATTCCAGACGCGCGAGGTCATCGAGGCGATGCAAGCCGACTCCGGTGTGCGGTTGTCGACCTTGAAGGTCGACGGCGGGATGGTGGTCAACAATCTGCTCATGCAGTTCCAGGCCGACATTCTCGATGTGCCGGTCATCCGGCCGGTCGTGAACGAGACCACGGCGCTCGGCGCGGCCTACGCGGCGGGTATCGCCGTGGGCTATTGGGCCGGCGAGGACGAGATCCGCGACAACTGGGCCGAACAGACCCGGTGGAATCCCGCGATGGATGCCACCGAACGCGAACGGCTCTATCGCGAGTGGAACCGGGCGGTCGAGCACAGCTACGGGCTGGCGTGATCATGCCGTGAACTCGATCAGCACCGCCACCACACCGGCGGTCCCGCCCATCGCCGCAGCCGCCTCGTAAGCGGCCTCGCCGAGCCTGCGGGCCGGCACTGCCGATGGGTCGACGGCAACCGAAAGGCAGTGCAGCGCGCGGGCTCTGACAAACGAGCGACGCTGGGCTTCGAGGTCGGCCGATCGGTGGGCGAAGGCCGCGTCGACCTCGTGGCGAATGATCACCGCAGCCAGCTGCGCGCGCGTGGCAGGCGACACCCGGCCCTGTTCACGCCACTGCGTCAACACCTCCCGTACGACCGTGTCGCCGCCGGCCTCGACCACGTCGACCACGGTCACCGCGAGCATGCGCAGACACTCGTCGACGTCGGCCACCGGCACCAGGGCCACCAGTTCGGCCACCGCACCGCCACCGAGCCGCTCGACACGACTGCGTGTCCCCATCACGTCCACGGCGTCACCGTTCCGGCGGATCCGATTGCGGTGACCCGGTCTGGCCGTCATCGACTGCGGGTACCGGCTCCCGCCCGCTCGCCGGTACCGCCACTGCTCCGAAGCCGGAATCGTCGACGGTCGTCGGCAGTGCCTGCGGCGACCAGTCACCGATCACCGGTGGACCGACCAACGGCAGGTCGCCGACGATCTCGCGTCCGTTCTCACCGTCCTGCAGATAGTGGGCCGGCCGGTGCCGCGTATCACGCGAGTGCGGGCCGGCACCGCCGGGACCGGGCGCGGGCGCCGGACGGGCCCCGCCGGCCGGCGTTCCCGTCGGCGGCCCGCCCGGCACACCGGGCCCGGGAGAGCTCACGATCGTCGCCGACGGGGCGAAAGTCGTTGGCGGAAGCCCGATCACACCCTCCGGCAGATTTGATCCCGGCGATCCCGGCGATCCCGGCGACCCGGTGCCGTCACCGGCCCCACGTCCGCGGCCGCCCGCCGGTGTCGCCGGTACCGTACCGACCGGCGCGCCCAGTCCGCCGCGGTTCAGCCTCGACGGATCACCGCCGCCGGGGCCCGGTGGCCCCGGGTTCGGACCACCAGTGGTCGGAACCTGCGCGCCCGCCGGGACCGCGGCATTCGGTGCCGGCGCAACCGGAACGTCCCCACCACCACCGGGACCGCCGGGCGGCCCCCCGCCCGGTCCGGTGCCGTCGATGTCGGTCAGGGCCGCAGATTGTGGATGGGCACCCGATGGCGCCGCACCGCCCCCACCCGGGCCGCCGCCACCGAAGCCGCCGGGGGACGCGGCGCCGAACGCATCGTCGCCGACGGGATGCGCCGGCTCGGGCAGCGCCGCCGCGGCCGTGACCATCGGAGTGCCATAGGTGCCCGACATGATGCCCCGGACCTGCGACCGCACCTGCGCCGCATCCTCCGGATGATCTTGCAGCCGTTGCTGATACAGGCGGAGCAGCGGCTCCTGGCCATGTGCGGCACCGAGGATTCCGGCGGCCTCCGACAGCGCCCCCGCACCGGTGCGGGCCTCGCCCGCGCTCTGCGACATCTCTGCGCCGAGTCGCTGCGCCGCGTCGACGGCGCCCTGCGCGGCCCGTCCCATCAGGACCCCGTCGGCCGAGAAGCCCGTCTGCAGCGTCCGCGCGATCGCCTCCACCGAGTCGATCGCGGTGAGCACCGCCTGCGCGTCACCGTGCGCGGAACCCTCGTCCATCGATGCGATGATCCCCAGGATCTCGACGATGCTCATCGTCTCCCAGGGGGTGAGACCCCCGCTGCGTGTCCTTCCCGGCCAGGCATTACGCCGGGCGTCGTCGGTCATGGTGCCTCCCCCTCGTCGCGCGCCACCGGCACGCGTGGCAGCGACATTACCCCCGAGGGCAGCGCCGGGCAGGCCGCAATCGCAGCGTTGTGTATGGCCGCGGCGCCGGATCAGTCCAGGTCGTCGTGCCGCACGAGCTGCCGGGCCGCCTCGGTCACCGACCCCGACAGCGACGGGTACACCGAGAACGTCTGTGCCAGATCGGAAACGGTGAGCTTGTTCTGCACCGCGAGTGCGATCGGCAGGATCAGCTCCGACGCGGTCGGCGCCACCACCACCCCGCCGATCACCACACCGGTGGCCGGCCGGCAGAAGATCTTCACGAAGCCGCGGCGCAGCCCGCTCATCTTGGCACGCGGGTTGGTGGCCAACGGCAGCATGACCGTACGGGCCGGGTACTCGCCGGCGTCGATGGCCTTCTGGGACACGCCGACGGTCGCGATCTCCGGGCGCGTGAAGATCGCCGACGCGACCGTCTTGAGTTTGATGGGGCTCACGCCCTCACCCAACGCGTGGTACATCGCGATGCGCCCCTGCATGGCGGCCACCGACGCGAGCGGAAACAGTCCGGTGCAGTCGCCGGCCGCATAGATTCCCGCGACGGAGGTGCGCGAGACCCGGTCGACGGTGATGTAGCCACCGCGGTGGGTATCGACTCCCGCCCGCTCCAGACCCAGATTGTCGGTGTTGGGCACCGACCCCACCGTCATCAGCGCGTGCGATCCGGTCACCGTACGACCGTCGGCGAGGTAGACGGTGACGGTGTCGCCGGTGCGCACCACCCGGTCGGCGCGGGCATGCTTGACCAGTTGCACACCACGTTCGGCCAAGGCTTCCTCGAGGACCAGCGCGGCGTCCTCGTCCTCATGCGGCAGGACGCGGTCACGACTGGACACCAGGGTCACCTGCACACCCAGTTCGGTGTAGGCGTGCACGAATTCGGCACCGGTGACACCGGATCCGATGACCACCAGATGTTCGGGCAGCGAATCGAGATCGTAGAGCTGGCGCCAGGTGAGGATGCGTTCGCCGTCGGGAGCCGCGTCGGGCAGCACCCGCGGTGAGGCGCCGGTCGCGATCAGCACGACATCACTGTCGAAACGCTGGACGGAGCCGTCGGCGAGGGTCACCGAGACCGCATGGGTGGAGACGCCGACCTGCGGCCCCTCGAGCGCTGCGGCACCGGAGACGAGCCGGACGCCCTCGCTGATGAGGCGCGAGCGGATGTCGGCGGACTGGGCGAACGCGAGATCGCGCACGCGTTGATGGATCTGCGAGAGCGTCACGACGGCGTCGTCGGTGCGGAGCTTGATGCCGAGATCGACAGCACGGCGCACCTCGGTGCGGATGCCGGTGGAGGCGATGAACGTCTTGGAGGGCACACAGTCCCACAGCACGCAGGCACCACCGATGCCGTCGGAGTCGATCACGGTGGTATCGGCACCGTAAGCGGCCGCGGCCAGCGCCGCCTCATACCCCGCCGGGCCTCCCCCGATGATCACAATCCTCGTCACTCGCCAACTCCTGTCACGTGGGAGACACACTTACCGATCCGTTGACCAACCGATCCGTTGACCAACCTAGGCCATCGGTGTCCATTCTTCTCCCGCGTCGACACAGAATTGCGGGCGGACCCGACCCCGGTGCGGCCACCGCGCGCGTCATGCACCGGCGCCCGGCGTAATACGATCATCGTGGCCACAGGCGGAAAGTGTGGTCGGCACAACGATGAGGCCGGGCCCCGCCCGGGCGGGAAAGTGCAGGTCAGAGGCGACTATGCCCATCTACGCGGCGTACGGTTCGAATATGGATCCCGAGCAGATGGCGCAGCGCGCCCCGCACTCGCCGATGGCCGGAGCCGGGTGGTTGCGCGGGTGGCGCCTCACATTCGGTGGCGGCGACATCGGGTGGGAAGGATCACTGGCCACCGTCACCGAGGATCGCGACGATCCGCAGGCGCAGGTCTTCGTCGTCCTCTACGACGTGCCCCCGGAGGACGAGGAGAACCTCGACCGGTGGGAGGGTTCCGAACTCGGCATCCACCGCAAGATCCGCGCACGCGTCGACACCACCGACGGCGGGGTTCTCGCCTGGATGTATGTCCTCGACGCCTTCGAGGGCGGACTCCCGTCAGCGCGCTACCTCGGGGTGATGGCCGACGCGGCCGAGGTCGCCGGTGCCCCGGCCGATTACGTCCAGGATCTGCGTCTGCGCGAGGCGCGCAACGTCGGTCCGGGCCCGGGCGCCACCGACGCCTGAGCCGCGGCCCCCGGACAGCTCAGACCGCCGGCGCGGTACCGAACACGACTCCGGCGAGTGCACGAACGCCCACGTCGAGGGCCCGCTCGTCGATGTCGAAACTCGGCTGATGCAGGTCGAGTTGCGGACCGAGGCCGTTCCACACCCCGAGTCGCCCCATCGCGCCGGGCACCTGTTCGAGATACCACGAGAAGTCCTCGCCGCCCGGCGATTGCGGGGTGTCGGCGACGGCGTTGCGCCCCATGGCCGCGACCGACCGGGTGAGTATCTCCACGGCGACCGCATCGTTGATGACCGGCGGCACGCCCCGGAAGTAGGACAGATCGTAGGACACGCGTAGCGGACCGAGGAGCTCTCCGATGATGCTGCGCACCAACGGTTCCATATCCGCCCACGTGCTGTGTTCGCCGGTGCGTACGGTGCCGCGCAGCAGCCCTTCCTGCGGGATGGCGTTCGGCGCGTTCCCGGCATGCGCGGCGCCCCACACCATCACGGTGCCCGACCGGGGATCGATGCGCCGCGACAGGATGCCCGGCAGTCCGGTGATGACGGTACCCATCGCGTACACGAGATCACCGGTGAGATGCGGACGTGAGGTGTGTCCGCCCGGCGAACGCAGCTGCAGTTCGATGTGATCGGCGGCCGAGGTGAGCGCCCCGTCACGCAATCCGACCGAGCCGACGGGCAGCCGTGGGTCACAGTGCAATGCGAATATCCGGCTCACGCCTTCGGTGACCCCTGCGGCGATCGCGTCGAGCGCCCCGCCCGGCATCACCTCCTCGGCGGGCTGGAAGATCAGCCGCACCCCGACCGGCAATACCGGGGCCGACGCGAGCACCGCTGCGGTGCCGAGCAGGATCGCGGTGTGCGCATCATGTCCGCAGGAGTGCGACACCCCGTCGACGGTGGAGCTGAATGCCAATCCGGTGTGCTCGGTGATGGGCAGGGCATCCATGTCCGCGCGCAGCGCCACGCGTTGACCGTTGCCGGGGCCGAGATCGCAGACCACCCCGGTACCCAACGGCAGACGTCTCGGGGTGAGGCCGAGCGCGGTCAGTTCGGCCATCACCAACTCGGTGGTGACCACCTCCTGCCGGGACAACTCCGGGTGGGCGTGGATGTGGCGGCGCCACCCGACGAGTTGATCGCGATGGGCGGCCAGCCATGCGTCGATCACGCCGCCGGACGGGTCACCGCTGCCGACCTGGGTCACCACAGACTCCTTCCGTCCCTTGCCATCTGCTCCACTGTTGCGGTCTGCCCCGCTGCTTTCATCGATGACGCCCTTGCCACTCGTCATACCGATCCGGCTCAGAGCAACGCCGGCGGTGTCGGTACCGCGAGGTCGGCGAGCAGCGCCTGTCGCAGCCCGCGCTTGATCAGGGTCTGGGTCGGCCCGGCGAGCGGGGCGCGCGCGGTGGCGACCTCGACGGCCCGGTTGAGCAGCTCGTCCACCGCGACGGCCTCGTCGACGATCCCGGCCGCGACGGCCTCGTCACCCCCGTAGCGACGGGAGGTGAGCATCGCCTCGGTGGCGGTGCGGTCGGCCAGCCGGGTGCGCAGCAGTGCGGCCATCCCCCGGGTGAACGGCATGTTCAGCGACGCCTCGGGCAGCGACCAATAGCCGCGATCGGTGCGCATCACGATGTGGTCGGCGCACAGCGCGAGCATGGCGCCGGCCCCGAATGCGTGACCGTTGACGGCGGCGACGGTCGGGACCGGAAGTGTCAGCACCTTCGCGTAGAGCGCGTGGACGGCGTCGAGGTAGGCCGGCAGTTCATCGGCGTGCGCGGCGATGTGGTCGGTGTCGAGACCGTTGGTGAAGAACTTGCCGGTTGCGCTGATGACCAGCGCCTTCGCCCCGCCTGCGACCGCGTCGTCGGCGAGTGCGGCGGTCGTCTCGATCCACGACGGGGCGAACCGGTTCTCCGGGTTGGCCTCGTCGAGTTCGACCCCGGGGGCACCGAGAAACAGCTCCGCGACGTCGGCGGCGGTGGGCGTGGCACTCAGAAATGGCATGAGCAGACCTTATCGCCTCCCATGCGGATCGCCTCCGGTGTGTGCGGCCCGTGGCGCCGGGCGCACCGAGATCCGGGGTTCTACTGTTGTGCGCATGGACCCCACCGGAGACCCCGAGGCCGCCGCGGTGGCCGCAGCCGCCACCATCGCTACCGAAACCGATTGCGCCGCACACGATGTCGCAGTGATCCTGGGATCCGGATGGTCCCCGGCCGCGGACGCGTTCGGCACGCCGATCGCGCAACTGGCGATGTCGGCGGTACCCGGGTTCAGCGCGCCGAAGGCCGCCGGGCACGGCGGCACCATCCGGTCGGTACAGATCGGTGACCGCCGGGTGCTGCTGCTGTCGGGCCGGGTCCACGCCTATGAGGGCCACGACTTGTCGCGCGTCGTCCATCCGGTGCGCACCGCCGCCGCGGCGGGCGCACACACGGTGATCCTGACCAATGCCGCCGGCGGACTGCGCGACGGGATGACCGTCGGCCGGCCGGTACTCATCGCCGATCACCTCAATCTGACCGCGCGGTCCCCGCTGACCGGCGCACAGTTCGTCAACCTCGTCGACGCGTATTCGCCACGCCTACGGCAGTTGGCGCGGGAAATCGACCCGTCGCTCACCGAAGGCGTCTACGCGGGTCTGCCCGGACCGCACTATGAGACGCCCGCCGAGATCCGGATGCTGGCCACGATGGGCGCCGACCTCGTCGGGATGTCGACGGTGCACGAGACCATCGCCGCCCGCGCCGCCGGGCTCGACGTGCTCGGCGTATCGCTGGTCACCAATCTGGCCGCCGGGATCACCGGCGAGCCGCTCGATCACGCCGAGGTCCTGGAGGTCGGACGCACCTCCGCGGTCCGCATGGGCGAATTGCTGGCGGGCATCGTCGCAAAGCTCTGAGCCGGCGACGATCATCCTGACCGATCTACCGGCCGGACTGCGGTAGCGTTCGCATCAACCAGCCGCTCGCCGGACCGCGCCGCACCGGCCAACGCTCGCCCGAGGGGGATCGCATGACCTATCCGCCGGGAGACCCGGGTGGGTATACGTCCGGCGAGGGGCAGCCGACACCACCGCCGCAGGGCTATGGGCCGCCGGGATATCGGCCGCCACGTTCGCCGTGGTCGTCGCCGCTGGTGATCGCGGCCGTCGCGATCGGGGTGATCGTGGTCATCGGCGCTGCCCTGGGCGCGTACTGGTTGACGCGTGGTTCGGGTTCGGAGGACTCCTCGACCACGGCCGGTGCGAGCGCGTCCACGCAGACCGTGACGAGCACCATCACCGGCAGCGGCACGGGATCGGCGGGCCCGGCCGGCACGAGCCCGACCACCCAGCCCACCCCCACCACCTCGCGCCCGACGCCCACGGTGTCGGGAACCGACTGGCAGGGTTTTCTTTCCGGCCCGCGGTGTAATGCCGCCGATGATCCGGCGATCGTCATCGGACGCACCTCCCGCTCGCAGATCGTGATCTGCCAGGTCGGCGCTCAGACGGGACGCTGGTACTACAAGGGCGCCGCGCCGCAGGGCACGATCGAGGTCGGGTACCCGCAGAAGGTCGGCAACAGCTACGTCGCACAGAACGGTTCGGTCACCTACACCGTCTCGCCGACGGCGCTGGTGATCACCGACGGCGACGACCCCCCGACCACCGAACCGATGCTGGAGTACTGGACCTCGAGCTGACCCCGACGCACCGGCGCACGCTCAGGGCACTACAACTAGACGGGTGCCTCCAGTCCTCGACGCCGCCCACATCGATGTCATCCGCAGTTCCCGCGCCCTGTTGCACGACGTCGACCTCGTCGTCGAACCCGGCGAGCACTGGGCGCTGCTGGGCCCCAACGGCGCGGGCAAGTCGACGCTGATGGCCATTCTCGGCGCACGAGCGCATCCCACGAGCGGTGTCGTCGACGTGCTGGGCAAACGCCTCGGCCGGGTCGACATGCGCGAATTGCGCACCCACATCGGTCATGTCGATCCGCGGTGGCGCGTCGACGTACCGATCAGTGCGCACGACGTCGTGCTGACCGGACTGACCAACACCCCTGAACTCGATCGGCGTCACCTCTACAGCGACGACGAGCACAAACGCGCCGATGACCTGCTGGAGATGCTGGGCATGACCGAGCGCCGTGACTCGATGTGGCCGGTGATGAGCCAGGGCGAACGTGGCCGCACCCTGATCGCGCGTGCACTCATGCCGCGGCCGGCGCTGCTGCTGCTCGACGAACCCGCGACCGGCCTGGACCTCGCCGCGCGCGAACAACTGCTCTCGGCGATCGACCGGCTACGGACCGACGTGCCGGGCCTCGCGAGTGTGCTCGTCACCCATCACCTCGAGGATCTCCCGGCGAGCACCACCCATGCGATGCTGCTGCGCGAGGGCGAGGTCGTCGAATCCGGGCCGGTCGAGCAGACGCTGACCTCGGAGAGCATCAGCATGTGCTTCGACCATCCGGTGACGGTGCGGCGCCACGCGGGCCGATGGTCGGCGGTCGCCGCCTAGAGTTCACGGTTCCTGGTCAGAGTTCACGGTCTGCTCAGCGCGGGCCGAACTGCCGGTCCCCGGCATCGCCGAGTCCGGGGACGATGTAGGCCGCCTCGTCGAGACCCTCGTCGATCGCGGCCACCACCAGACGCACCGGGTGACCCGAGTTCTCCAGGGCACCAACACCTTCGGGCGCCGCTACGACGCACACCGCAGTGATGTCGCTGGCGTTGCGAGCGACGAGCAGTTCGATGGTGTGCAGCATCGAACCGCCAGTGGCCAGCATCGGGTCGAGAACGAACACCGGCTGCCCGCCCAGATCGGTGGGCAGTGATTCCAGGTACGGCACCGGTTCGGCGGTCGTTTCGTCCCGGGCAATCCCCACGAATCCGACGAGCGCCTCCGGGACCATCGCATGCGCCTGCTCGACCATCCCGAGTCCGGCCCGCAGTACCGGCACCAGCAGCGGCGGCGTGGCGAGTCGCGAACCGACGCAGGCGGTCAGCGGTGTCTGCACCCGCACCTGTTGGCTCGGCGCGCCGACGAGCGCCTCGTAGACGAGCATCTGCGTCAGATCCGAGAGCGCCGCCCGAAAGCCGGCGTTGTCGGTGTCCTTGTCGCGCATCGTGGTCAGTCGTGCGGCGGCCAACGGGTGATCGACGACGTGAACGTGCATGAGGAAACCATAGTGGGCGCCGCGCCGATCGGCCCCGTGCGTGCGGCGCCGGCATGAGCGGTCCCGGCACCGATCTGCCGGAATGGAACCGGACGGCATGGAACCGGAGCGCCCCGCGCCGCGTCCAACCCTTCATGACCGAACAACTCTCCGTCATCCCCGCCGCGGTCGCGTCCTTCGCGGCCGACGAGACGCGCACCGCGAGCCGGGTCCGCGCACACGCCACCACCACCGACGTCACACCGCTGGCCCTGACGTTCGGGCTCATCGGTGCCGACTTCCTCACCGCGCTCGGCCGGGTCCTCGATGACCGCCGGGCCCGGCTGTCGGCCGTCGCCGACCGCCATGCGCTCATGGCCGCCCAAGGCACCGATGCTGCCACGTCCTACGCCGGCACCGACGACGCCTCGGCGCGGATGTTGGGGAACGCAGCGATCACCGGGGCGGGGGTGCGGGCCTGATGCTCGCTGCCGATCTGCTGATCGCGCCGTTGCGAATCCTGTTGACGGCCTTGGGTACCGGCGTGCTGCCCGGTGACGATCCGGTGACCGCCATCGGCATGGTGGCACCCGAGCTGGGAGCGGCCCGCGATGAGGCGCTGGCCGCGGCTGCGACGGTCGGCGGCCAATGGCAGGGCCGCGCCGCCGATTCCGCGCTCGCCGCGGCGCGGCGCACCGCCGGGCAGACCACCACGATCACCGATGACGACGAGACCATCGTGGCGCTGACGCAGACCGCGGCGCAGCGGGTCAACGATGCCGCGCATCGGCTCGCCGCGCTCCTCGATTCCTTCGAGCGCACCGCTCGGGCCCTCGGCGCAGATCTCGGCACGCCGGCCGGTCTGGCGGTGTTGGTGCCGGTGGCCATCGACCATCTCGGCCGGGGCGTCGCCGTGGTCGAACGCACGCGCGCCGAGCTGAGGGCCGACACCACGGCCCTGACCGACCTCGTCCGCCACGAGACGCCCGCCCCGGTCACTCGCGGGGCCACCCCGGATGGCCGGCCCGCCGACGGTGGGGTGGCCATCACCCTGCCGGACGGCTCGGTGGCCTACGCCCCCAACGAACGCGCAGCGACCGCGGTCCGGGCGGCGCTGGGCCAACAGGGCGTGCCCTATGTGTGGGGTGGAACCGATCCGAGCGGGTTCGACTGCAGCGGACTGACCCAGTGGGCCTACCGGCAGGCCGGACTCGAACTCCCACGGCTGGCGCAGGAGCAGGACACCGCGGGATCGCCGGTGTCGCAGTCCGACCTGCAGCCCGGGGATCTGGCCGTCTGGGACGGTCACGTCGCCATGTACGTCGGAAACGATCAACTCGTGGAAGCCGGGGATCCAGTTCAGGTCTCGCCGCTGCGGACAACAAATGCGGGTCAAGGTTTTCAAGGCTTCTACCGGCCGCGATGAGCACACGACCGGAGAATTCATCCGCCCGTCGTGGGGCCGGTACGGCGTTCACAGTCACGATCGCTACGCTGTGACGTCATGGCCGGAGACATCGTCCCCATCGAGCTCGGACTCACCGACGGGAACAGCTTCACACTGTGGGCACCCCGCTGGCGTGAGGGTGATGACGAGTGGGAGGCATTCCTCGGGCTCGACGAGGATCTCTACGTCTTCCCCGGTGTCGCCGAGCTGGTCGCCTTCATCCGTACCGACGACGACAACGACCTCGCCGAGCATCCTGCCTGGGAGACCGTCAAAGAACTCCAGGCCGACGAACTCGTCCCCGACGACCGGCGCTCCTACGATCTGGTCGGGGTGCCCGAACTGGCCGCCGAGGATCCCACTCCCGAGGTCATCGCCGAACTCGAGGACGCACTGGAGATCGTGCGGATCCTCGGCGAGGTGTGTGAACTCACGGTCATCACCAAGTTCTTCAACGGCAACCCGATCCTCGGCGCGGTCACCACCGGCACCCGCAACTTCGAGGGCCGCGACGGTACCGACCTCTGGGTACGCATCGGCCGGCTCATCGCCAAGCACTGGGACGACGTGCTCGACGCCGTCGATGGCGTGATCGCCACGCCCGAGGTCGACAAGGACGCACGCAACACCGCAGAGGCCGAACTCGAGGCTGCCGCCTCGGCCGAGGACGAGGACGAACCCGACGAGGACCTCGATCTGCTCGGCGAGGAGAACGCCGACGCCGAGGAAGACCTCGACGACGAGGACGAGGACTCGGACGACGAGGACCTCGACGACGATGAGGACCTCGACTACGAGATCGACGACGACTTCTGGGCCTCGGTGGGCATCGACCCGATCCGGATCGTGACCGGCACCGGCGAGTACCTGTCATTGCGTTGCTATCTCGGCGACGATCCGGTGTTCCTCGGTGCCAATGGCAAGATCTTCGTGTTCGCCTCGGCGCGCACGCTGTCGAAGTTCCTCGCCGACGACAACTCCCACGATCTCGCGAATGTCTCGACCTTCGACGAGGTGCGCGTCGGGGCGACCGACGGTTCGCTGGAGTTCGATGTCATCGACGACAACGTCTATGTGCTGCCCGGACTCGCCGAGGACATTGCCGACGGCCCACGTCGAATCGATCGCAATCAGCTCGAACTCGCGGTGGAGTTGTTCACCGACGCTGCCGATTACGCCGACGACGACGCTGTCACCGAGGCGCTCGGCTCGACCACCCCGCTGGGCTGGTTCGTCGATTACGCGGTCAATCCCGACCCCAAGCGGATGGCGCCGAGCGCGCCGTTCGACAACGAGGCCGAGGCGTGGCGAGCGCTCGAGCACGAATTCGAGGACCGGCTCGTCCAGAAGCGCTGACGCCCTCACACCCGCCCGGGTAGGTGCCGCGCCATATACGTCGCGACCAGCAGCACCACCACCACCACGCAGTAGCCGGCCCGGACCGCAACCGGCGCGTCCAGATGTGTCATCAATGTGGCCGCAACGGCCGCGCCGACTGCGGCAGACAGCTGCACGGTGACGAACAGCGATGGCGTCGCATACGGAATCCGATCGGCGGGCACGGTCCGGTAGACGCTCGAAAACGATGGCGCCGCAATGGCTCCGAATCCGGTGATGCGCAGCAGCCGCAGATCCAATACTCGGAGCCATCGATCCGCAGCGCGCGACCCACACACGCACAGCAGCGCCACGCCCACGACCGCGGCGACGACCGCCCACCCGGGCGCACCCACACCGCCGACGGCCAGCAACAGACTGACGAAACCAGCGGGGAGAACAAGCGCGCCGAGGAGATCGGGACGTCGGGTTGCCGTCGGCGGCACCGAGTCGATCTCCGACGCGCGAGCCCGGCAGGCAGTGCACGCTGGGGCGGAGACGTTTCTGCGTGCCTACGCCCCCGAGAAGAACCGGTCATAGCTCCCCACCGGCAGCCGACTCAACCCTGCATCAGCACCGCGTAGCCGGGCTTGATCACATCGTCGATGAAGGCCAGGCGCTCGTCGAAGTGGATGAACGCCGACTTCATCGCATTGACGGTGAAGCGCTCGAAGTCGGCCCAGCCGTAACCGAATTGCTCGGCGAGCTTCGCGAATTCGCGGCTCATCGTGGTGTCGCTCATCAGCCGGTTGTCGGTGTTGACGGTAACCCGGAAACGCAGTCGCGCCAGGACATTGAACGGATGCTCGGCGAGTGCGGCGACCGCACCGGTCTGCACGTTCGAGCTCGGACACAACTCCAGCGGAATTCGCTTGTCGCGCACAATATTTGCCACCAAACCCAGCTCGGCACCCGGGAATGCGGCGTCGTCGGGCCGCGCACCGGGGGCCAATACGATGTCGTCGATGACACGCACACCGTGGCCGAGCCGGTCGGTGCCGCAGAAGGCGATCGCCTCATGGATCGACGGCAGGCCGAATGCCTCGCCGGCGTGGATGGTGAAGGGCGCACAGTTGGCGCGCATGTATTCGAAGGCGTCGAGATGCCGGCTCGGCGGGTTCCCGGCCTCGGCGCCGGCGATGTCGAATCCCGCGACCCCGCGGTCGCGGTAGCGCACCGCGAGTTCGGCGATCTCCCGGGATCGGGCGGCGTGGCGCATCGCGGTCACCAGGCAGCGCACGGTGATCGGGCGCCCGTTACCGGCGGCGACCTGCTCACCGTGGCGGAATCCACGCAGAACCGCCTCGACCACCTCGTCGAGTCCCAGACCGCCCTCGAGGTGCTGTTCGGGCGCGTACCGCACCTCCGCGTAGACCACTCCGTCGGCGGCGAGATCCTCGACGCATTCGCGGGCGACCCGCTCGAGCGCGCCGACGGTCTGCATGACGCCGACAGTGTGGGCGAAGGTCTCCAGATATCGCTCCAGCGAGCCGCTGTCGGCGGCCTCCCGAAACCAGATCGCCAGGGCCTCTGCCGTGTCGGCGGGCAGGTCGTCATAACCGGTCTCGCGAGCCAGCTCGAGCACCGTCGACGGCCGCAGTCCGCCGTCGAGATGATCGTGCAACAGCACCTTCGGCGCTAGGGCCAAGGCGGCGGGATCGAGTGGGGAACGCGGCTGCATCGACGTCATCCTCCGAACCTAACGCGTTCGATCACCAGCGGACGCGCATCGCCGGACGTCCCCGCTCCCGGCTCACCGTCCCCTATGTCCGCCCCGATCTCGACCGCCCCACTCAGCGCGGCCCGGGCCGGCGCGAAACGTTCAGGGGTCTCGGTGTGCAACGTGAACAGCGTCGCGCCGGCCTCGATGAGGTCACCGGGCACCGCATGCCAGACGACCCCGGCCTGCGCCTGCACCGCCTCCCCCGGCACCGACCGTCCGGCACCCAGGCGCCACGCGGCGTCGCCCACCGCGCGCGCATCCATTCGACGGAGGCGTCCCGACGATTCGGCGACGACGACGTCGGTGTGCGCGGCCCGCGGAAGCGGCGCGTCGGGGTCGCCACCCTGAGCAGTGACCATCGCGCGCCACGAGTCCATGGCGCGTCCGTTACGCAGGTTCTCGGCGGGGTCGACGCCGGTCACCCCGCCCAGCTCGAGCATTTCGCGGGCCAGCGCCACCGTCAGCTCGACGACGTCGTCCGGCCCGTCGCCGGCGAGCACCTCGAGCGACTCCGCGACCTCGACGGCGTTGCCCGCACTGCGCCCCAACGGGGTGTCCATATTCGTCAGCAGCGCGGAGGTCGCCACCCCGGCCCGCTCGCCCAGATCGACCATCGTCGCGGCGAGTTCGCGGGCCGCCCCGAGGTCGGGCAGGAACGCCCCCGAGCCGACCTTGACGTCGAGCACCAGGGCACCGGTGCCCTCGGCGATCTTCTTGCTCATGATCGAGCTGGCGATCAGCGGGATCGACTCGACGGTGCCGGTGATGTCACGCAGCGCGTAGAGCAGCCGGTCGGCCGGCGCCAGGTCGGGACTCGCGGCGCACACGACCGCGCCGACCCGCTCGAGTTGCGCCGTCATCTCGTCCACCGAGAGCTCCGCACGCCACCCCGGAATGGATTCCAACTTGTCCAGGGTGCCGCCGGTGTGCCCGAGGCCACGGCCCGACAGTTGGGGCACCGCAAGGCCGTACGAGGCGACCAGCGGCGCCAGCGGCAGGGTGATCTTGTCGCCGACGCCGCCCGTCGAATGCTTGTCGACGGTGACCAGCGGCCGCCCGTCCCGACGCAGAGCGCGCCAGTCGGCGCGACGACCGCTGTCGACCATCGCCCGGGTCCAGGTGGCGATCTCGCGCCGGTCCATCCCCCGAAGCACGATGGCCATCAACAGTGCCGACATCTGCTCGGGCGCCATCCGGCCGCGGGTGTAGGCGTCGACCGCCCACTCGATCTGGGCGTCGCCGAGCACTCCACCGTCGCGTTTGGTGGCGATCACCGAGATGGGATCGTGCACATCTGCACTCACCGCGCACGCCCGTCGAGTTCGCCTGCGGCCAGATCGTCGGGGCCGAACGCCTCGGGTAGCAATTCCGACAACCGTCGGGGTCCGTCGGCGTGATCGACGAGCAGCTCGGCTCCACCGAACTCGTAGAGCACCTGCCTGCACCGCCCGCAGGGCATCAACACCGCGCCCCGGGAGTCGCACACACTGACCGCACGCAGCCGCGAACCACCCGAGGCGACCAATGCCGACACCAACGAGACCTCGGCGCAGACTCCGAGTCCGTATGAGACATTCTCCACATTGCATCCGACGACGACTCGACCCTCATGGGTGAGGCCGGCGGCGCCCACCGGAAACCGCGAATACGGCACATGGGCGCGGTCGATCATTCCGTTTGCATTGTGGCGCAACATATTCCAGTCGATTTCGATAGACAGGGCAGACTCCTGGTGAGCAGTGCGGGGCCGGGACACGCGCCGGTGCGCGTCGCCGGCAGAACTGGTAAGGCAAACCTAACTCGGAATCAGTTGTGGCCCAAATCTGTTCGGGCAGTTTTCGACCTCCCTCAGCATAGGTTTAGAGTCTGTTGCATGGGTCCATGGTGGAGCCTGCTGCGAGCAGGTGGCCACCGCGTCCATCGACGATGTTGGAGGCCAATCTCGCAATGAGCACCCCGACCGAAACCGCACCCGACCCGGTGCGCAAGCGATCTCTTTATCGAGGCGACCCCGGCATGTGGTCGTGGGTGCTTCACCGGATCACCGGTGTCACCATCTTCTTCTTCCTGTTCGTACATGTTCTCGACACCGCGGTCATCCGGGTCGATCCGAACAAGTACTCGGAGGTCATCGAGACCTACAAGACGCCGATCATCGGGCTGATGGAGATCGCACTCGTGGCCTGCGTGCTCTACCACGCGCTCAACGGCCTGCGCGTCATCCTCATCGACTTCTGGTCGAAGGGCGCCAAGTACCAGCGGCAGATGCTGTGGACGATCCTCTCGCTGTTCGTGATCGTGTTCGCGGCGGCAGCGGTTCGGCTCCTGCAGATTCTGATCGAGAACTCGTTCTAGGAGAGAGCACCGATGACCGCATCCTCCCCCAACCTCGCCAAGACGCTGGGCACCGAATACGACCGGCCCGCCAGCCTCGACAACCCGCGCACCCCGCGTGCTCGCAAGGGCGGCAACTTCGAGAAGTACGCCTGGCTGTTCATGCGCTTCTCCGGCCTGGCCCTCATCATCCTGACCATCGGCCACATGTTCATCATGCTCGCCTGGGACAACGGCGTGCACCGGATCGACGCGTCCTTCGTCGCCGCCCGCTGGAAGGAACCCTTCTGGCAGGTGTGGGACCTGCTGATGCTGTGGTTGGCCCAGCTGCACGGCGGCAACGGGATGCGCACCGTCATCGCCGACTACTCGCGCAAGGACTCGACCCGCTTCTGGCTGAACGTCCTGCTCGGCGTGTCGATGATCCTGGTGCTGGTCCTGGGCACCTACGCCCTCTTGACTTTTGACGTCAACAGCGTCTGACCCGGCCCGCGTCGACTAGGAGATCGAATCCACATGCAGGAACACCGCTACGACGTCCTGATCGTCGGTGCCGGCGGCGCCGGGATGCGCGCCGCACTCGAAGCGGCCCCTCGAGCCCGCACCGCGGTCCTGACCAAGCTCTACCCCACCCGCAGCCACACCGGCGCGGCGCAGGGCGGCATGTGCGCCGCGCTGGCCAACGTCGAAGAGGACAACTGGGAGTGGCACACCTTCGACACCGTCAAGGGCGGCGACTACATCGTCGACCAGGATGCGGCGGAGATCATGGCCAAGGAGGCCATCGACGCGGTACTAGACCTGGAGAAGATGGGGCTGCCGTTCAACCGCACGCCCGAGGGTCGCATCGACCAGCGTCGTTTCGGCGGACACACCCGCGATCACGGCAAGGCGCCGGTCCGCCGCGCGTGTTACGCCGCCGACCGCACCGGTCACATGATCCTGCAGACGCTCTACCAGAACTGCGTCAAACACGACGTCGAGTTCTTCAACGAGTTCTATGCCCTCGACCTGTGTCTGAGCGAGAACGAGGACGGCGAGCCCGTCGCCACCGGCGTGGTCGCCTACGAGCTCGCCACCGGCGAGATCCACATCTTCCACGCGAAGTCGGTCGTGTTCGCGACCGGCGGCTCGGGCCGGATGTACAAGACCACCTCCAACGCGCACACCCTCACCGGTGATGGCATGGGCATCGTGTTCCGCAAGGGACTTCCCTTGGAGGACATGGAGTTCCACCAGTTCCACCCGACCGGCCTGGCCGGTCTGGGCATCCTCATCTCCGAGGCGGTCCGCGGTGAGGGCGGCATCCTGCGCAACTCCGAGGGCGAACGCTTCATGGAGCGTTACGCCCCCACCATCAAGGACCTCGCCCCCCGCGACATCGTCGCGCGGTCGATGGTGCTCGAGGTACTCGAAGGCCGCGGCGCCGGACCCAACAAGGACTACGTCTACATCGACGTGACCCACCTCGGCGAGGACGTGCTCAACGAAAAGCTGCCCGACATCACCGAGTTCGCCCGCACCTATCTCGGTGTGGACCCGGTGAAGGAGTGGGTGCCGGTCTTCCCGACCTGTCACTACGTGATGGGTGGAATCCCCACCAACATCCACGGCCAGGTGCTGCGCAACAGCACCGACGTCGTGCACGGCCTCTACGCCGCAGGCGAATGCGCCTGCGTCTCGGTCCACGGGGCCAACCGCCTCGGCACCAACTCGCTGCTCGACATCAACGTGTTCGGCCGGCGGGCCGGCATCGCCGCCGCCGACTACGCCAATGCCGCGGAGCTGACCCCGCTGCCCGAGGAGCCGACCGCAATGGTCGACGCCTGGCTGGAGACGATCCTGTCCGAACACGGACACGAACGGGTCGCCGACATCCGCACCGAGTTGCAGGCCTCGATGGACGCCAACGCATCGGTGTTCCGCACCGAGCAAACCCTCAAGCAGGCGCTCACCGATGTCCGCGCACTCAAAGAGCGCTACGCCCACATCCGCGTGCACGACAAGGGCACGCGATTCAACTCGGACCTGCTCGAGGCCATCGAACTCGGCTTCCTGCTGGAGATGGCCGAGGTCACGGTGGTCGGTGCGCTGAACCGCAAGGAATCGCGCGGTGGCCACGCCCGTGAGGACTATCCCAACCGCGACGACGTCAACTTCATGAAGCACACGATGGCTTACAAGAAGGGTGACAATCTGCTCAGCGATATCGAGCTGGGCTGGAAGCCCGTCATCCAGACCCGCTACGAGCCGATGGAGCGTAAGTACTGATGACAGCGATCATGGAGAATCCGACTCCCTCCTCCGACGACCCGCCATTGCCACCGGTCCCCGACGAGGCGACCATGGTGACGTTGAAGATCTACCGGTTCAATCCGGAGATTCCCGACGCGCAGGGTTTCGAGAGCTTCCGGGTCCCGGCCCTGCCCACCGACCGGCTGCTCAACCTGCTGCTCTACGTCAAGGGCTACCTCGACGGCACCTTGACGTTCCGGCGCAGCTGCGCGCACGGCGTCTGCGGTTCGGATGCCATGCGGGTCAACGGCGTCAACCGGCTGGCGTGCAAGATCCTGATGAAGGACATGCTCCCGGCAAAAAAGGACGGGGACAAGGGCAGCACGGACAAGGGCAGCACGGACAAGGGCAAGGAGATCACCATCACCATCGAGCCCATCAAGGGCCTGCCGGTGGAGAAGGATCTCGTGGTCGACATGGAACCGTTCTTCGACGCCTACCGGGCGATGAAGCCGTTCCTCATGACCACCGGCAACGAGCCGACCCGCGAACGCATCCAGTCGCAGACCGACCGCGCACGTTTCGACGACACCACCAAGTGCATTCTGTGTGCATGTTGCACCACCAGTTGCCCGGTGTACTGGAACGAGGGCAGCTACTTCGGCCCGGCGGCCATCGTGAACGCACACCGGTTCATCTTCGACAGCCGTGATGAGGGCACCGTCGAACGCCTCGACATCCTCAACGACGTCGACGGCGTGTGGCGGTGCCGCACCACCTTCAACTGCACCGATGCCTGCCCCCGCGGCATCAAGGTCACGCAGGCGATCCAAGAGGTCAAGCGCGCACTCATGTTCTCGCGCTAGGCTTTTCACCAAAAACTCATCTCTGCAGCCCCGGCTCGGGCCCGCACCGCACGCGGTGCGGGCCCGAGCTGCTTCATGCGTTGCTCCGCGGATCTCCCCACGGATGGAACCGATTCCGGCCGTGCCGCGTCCAACCCCGTATGAACCTCCACCCCCACCGGCTCGTCATCGCTTCGTTCCTGGCCGTCGGTGTCATGGCGATCGGCATCGGATCACCGAACGTTGCCGCCGACACCCCGCCGAATCCTGCAGTCCCGCTGACCATCACGATCACCTCCGATGAGCAGGTCAACGAACAGCTGCTCTGGTACGACGCGTTTGGACGGCCGCGACATCAGTTCGACGTCGCACTCCCCGACCACGACGCCCATTCCGGACGCTGGACCGGGTCGCTGACCCTGACTCCCCAGAAGGCGACCCGCCAGCACGATGATCGAGGCGTCCATCGGGTCGTCTTCATCTCCGCAGGAGACGTCGCCGGGTGCACGATCACCGCCGGTGCGACGACGGTGGCCGACGACGCCGCCGAGGGCGAGCATGCGATGGCCGTCTGCACGTGGTGACACCGAGGTCCGGATCGGCCGGGCCGCTAGGGTTGCCCGATGACTGTCGACGTTCTCGAGCTGCGCCACATCGAATGCGAATCATCGGGCGCCTACGGTGCCGGACTCGCCGACGTCGCAGACATCCACACCGTCCGGGCGTGGTGCGACGAACTGCCCGCGGATCCACGTGCGTTCGCCGCGATCCTGGTGATGGGCGGCCCGATGAGCGCCAACGATGGCGCCACCCTTCCATGGATCGACGACGAGATCGCCTTCCTCGTCAGAGCCCTGGACGCCGGCATCCCGGTCTGGGGTGTCTGTCTGGGGTCACAGCTACTCGCACGTGCGCTCGGCGCGGACGTGACCACCGGTGCACAGGGTGAGGTCGGCGTCGCACCGATCAGCGTCACCGACGAGGGCCGCGCCGACCCGGTGTTCTCGGCGGCGCCGGAGACCGGGTTCCCGGCCATGCACTGGCATTACGACACCTTCGCCATCCCCGACGGCGCCGTCCGACTGGCGTCGTCGTCGAGGTATCCGAATCAGGCCTTCCGGCATGGGATGTCGTACGGCGTGCAGTTTCATCTCGAGGTCGACGGTCCGCTGCTGCGTGACTGGCTCGACGCCCCGGGGTACCGCGCCGAGCTCGTCGAGGCGCTCGGCCCGGACGGACCGTCCGCGGTACTGGCCGACACCCGGGCGGCCCAATCGACCACCGTGCCGCTCGCGGGCGCCCTCATCCGTCGATGGTTCACGCTCGTCACCGGGTCCGACCCGTCCGAGTCGCGCTGGTAACCTCCGTGCGGTGACCTGGGGGACCTCACGAGGGACGAGGCGACGGATCGGCGCCATGGCGACCGCCGCGTGCGCGGTGGCCCTGATGCTGACACCCGGGGCCGCAGTCGCGATACCCGCGGCGGCCACGCCGGTCACCGACGGATGCCCGCACCGACTGGTGCCGCCACCGGCCGTCGACACCTCCGAGGTCGTCGCCCCCGGATCGACGACGCCGTCGGCGTTACCGGTGCCCGCGCAGACCGTCGGCGGGGAGAAGCTGGCTGCGTGCGGTGTCATCACCGACCCCGCTGCCGGTCCGGTACCCGATCGCCTGACGTCGGCGGCCTGGCTGGTCGCCGACATGGACACCGGCGCCGTCATCGCCGCCAAGGATCCGCACGGCCGGTACCGGCCGGCGTCGACGATCAAGACCCTGCTCGCACTCACCGTCCTCGACAACGGACTCCCGCTCGATCGGGCCGTCGTACCCACCGCCGAGGACTGGGGGCAGGAAGGCGACGCCTGCGGCATGGGCCCCGGCGGCCGGTACACCCTCCGCGACATGCTGACCGGGCTGCTGGTGGTCTCCGGCAACGACTGCGCCCATGTCCTGGCCCGTGAGCTGGGGGGCGTGCCCGCCACACTTGCCAAGATGAACGCCACCGCCGCACAGCTACACGCGCTCGACACCCGCGCGACGACGCCGTCCGGTCTGGACGCCGCGGGCATGTCGACGTCGCCGTACGATCTGGCCCTGATCTTCCGTGCCGCGATGGGCAATCCGACGTTCCGCGAGATCATCGCCAAGCCCACCTACCACTTCCCCGGCTACCCGCCCCGCCGCGACGTCCCCGGTGATCCCGACCATCCCGGCTATGACATGCAAACCTCCGATCAGCTTCTGCTGAACGGCTACCCGGGAATGCTCGGCGGTAAGACCGGTTACACCGACGACGCCTTGAAGACCTTCGTCGGGGCGGCCCGCCAGGGGAACCGGACCGTGCTGATCGTGCAGATGTATGGGTTGTCGACGTCCGACGACAACTATTGGACCCAGGCACAATCGTTGCTGGAGTACGGGTTCCACGCACCGAGCGCGATCCGGGTCGGCGACCTGGTGAGCGGACGGCCCACGTCGCAATCGACAACCGAGTCGAGGCCAACCGATCCCGCGTCGGGTCCGGCCACCGTGCCCGGGTCACCTCGTGCGGCAAGCACTTCCGACCACGGATCGACCATGTCGAAACGGATCCTCATCGGCCTTGTCGCCGCACTGATCGTCGTCATCCTGCTGGCGGTGGCGACCCGCTTTCTCGGCCGCCGACGCAGCTAGCCCGAGCAGCGTGCGCGGGCCTCAGTCGCCCCGAATGCGCCGCAGGACCATCCCCAGCGCGGCGCCGAGGGCTGCGGCTCCGGCCATGGCGCCGACCCGCGGCAACGGGTTGACCTCGACGCTCGGGCGAAGCACCACCGGTCGGCGATCGGCCGGCTCGACCTCGTCGGCCACCTGAAACCGCGCGTTGACCGGATCGGTGGCACACCATGCGGTGGCGTACAGGATGATCCGGGAGGCGAGGTAGGCGAACACCATGACACCGAGGATCGGCCCGAAGGCGATACCGGCGGGGCTGCTCAGCACCGAACGCAGGTAGATCCCGCCGACGGACTTGACGATCTCGAAGGCGATCGCGGTGATCAGCCCGGCCTTCAACGTGTTCCGGAAAGGCAACGGCACCAGAGGAAGTCGCGAGAGAATGAAGGTGAACAGCGCCCAGCTCGCGACCACCGAGACCAGCACGGCCACGATACGCAACACCACCGGCGCCCACGCGGTCTGCTCGACACCGGCCCAGCGCAGGATGGTGGCCACGACCCCACCGCCGCCGGCCAGGGTCGTCAGCGCGATCGTCACGGCGAAAGCGAGGCCCAGCAAGGCGAAGGTGAGCAGGTCGGTCGCCTTGGACACCAACGCATTCCGGCTGACGCGACCCCCGAACATCTCCGTCATGCCGGCGCGCACACCCGAGATCCAGCCGATTCCGGTGAACGCGGCACCCAGCAAACCGACCACACCGACGGCGGTGCGCGAGTTGATGGCCGAGTCGATCAACGTCTCGGCCTGGGTACCGAGTTCACCCGGCAGCTCCTTGACGACCGACTCCTTGATCTGATCGATCCAGTCGGGCTGCCTGGCGAGGACGAAGGCGGCGATGGCGAAGACGACCATCACGATCGGCACCAGCGCGAGGATCCCGTTGAAGCTGATGCTGGCGGCATACAGGTTGCCCCGGCGCTGGGTATAGCGCTCCTGGGTGCGCAGTAGATGATCGAGCCACGTCCATCGCTGCCGCAGGGCGGCGAACCACTCCTGCGCTCGCGCGACGAGACCCTTGATCCACGCGATCAGTGAACCCATGTCGCGTCACCTTCCGGTCGGGCGAAGCGCACCGCTTCGCGTCGGTCGCCCACCGGCCGGCATCATCCCGGGGCGGAGCCTCAGGAACCCACCGTAGGTGCCAGGAACCCGACTTTGTCGTATACCGACTTCAGCGTGGCGGATGCGATCTCCCGGGCCCGGACCGCGCCCGCGGCCAGGATGGCGTCGAGTTCGGTTGGGTCATCGAGGTATTCGGCGACGCGACCCCGAAGAGGTGTGACGAATTCGGCCAGGACCTCAGCGGTGTCGACCTTGAGATCGCCGTATCCCTTGCCTTCGTACTTCGCGACGAGATCGTCCACACCGACCCCGGAGAGGGCGGACTGGATCGTCAGGAGATTGCTCACACCCGGCTTCTCGACGGGATCGAAGCCGATCTGCGAGCCGGTGTCGGTGACCGCCGACCGAATCTTCTTGGCCGAACGCGTGGGCTCGTCGAGAAGACTGATCAGCCCCTTGTCGGTCTCCGCGGACTTGCTCATCTTCGCCGTCGGATTCTGCAGATCGTAGATCTTGGCGAACTCCTTGACGATGTGCGGCTGCGGAACCCGCAGCACCGCACCGAAGCGCTTGTTGAACCGCTGCGCGAGGTCGCGGGTGAGTTCGAGATGCTGGCGCTGGTCCTCCCCGACCGGCACGAGATCGACGTCGAACGCCAGGATGTCGGCGGCCATCAGGATCGGGTAGGTGAACAGACCCACCCCGGCCGCGTCGGCACCCTGCTTGGCGCTCTTGTCCTTGAACTGCGTCATCCGGCTGGCCTCGCCGAAACCGGTGATGCACTGCAGAATCCAGGTCAGCTGGGCGATCTCGGGAATGTGCGACTGCACATAGACCGTGGCTCGTGCAGGGTCGACGCCGACCGCCAGCAACTGTGCGACCGACACCCGGGTGCGTTGCGCCAAGGTCGCCGGATCGAAGTCCGCGGTGAGCGCATGCATGTCGGGGATGAAGTAGAACGCGTCGAAGTCTTCCTGCAGCGCCACCCACTGGCGAACGGCACCGAGATAGTTGCCGAGATGGAAGGAATCGCTGGTCGGCTGGATCCCCGACAGCACACGCTTGCGCGGCGCGGATACGGGTGCCCCGGAAACGTCACTCATGACGTCGATTCTCGCAGACCGCGCCAATGTATTCTGCCGCGGAGTTCCCCACCGGCCGTGCCGCGATCACTCTGGCCGGCGTTCACTCATAGACGACGGTGACCGGCGCATGATCCGACCACCGGCGGTCGTAGGTGTCGGCGCGATCGACGAAGCCCTTGACCGCGCGCCGCGCCGCCGGCCGGTTGGCGAGCTGATAGTCGATGCGCCACCCGGAATCGTTGTCGAAGGCCTTACCGCGCCACGACCACCAGCTGTACGGGCCGGCCACGCCGGGGTGCATGTCGCGCACCACGTCGGTCCAGCCGGAATCCAGTCGGGCACCGACCCATTCGCGTTCGTGGGCAAGAAATCCCGGGTTGCGCAGGTTGCCCTTCCAGTTCTTGATGTCGGCCTCGGAGTGGGCGATGTTCCAGTCGCCGCCGACCACCACGCAGCGGCGCCGACGCGCCGCGGTGGTCAGGTACTCACCGAACTCGCCGAGGAAGCGCTTCTTCTCCTCGAACTTGGCACTGTCCTTCTCCGTCGACGACGCCGTCGGCTCGGCTGCTCCCTTGGGCAGGTACAGGCTGGCCACGGTCAACCCACCGAGGTCGGGATCGTCGAAGTCGGCTTCGAGGTAGCGTCCCGTCGGATCGAATTCGGCGCTCCCGAACCCCGCCCGCACGGCCGTGGGATCGGCCTTGCTCAGAATGCCGACCCCGGCGTGGCCCTTGACGACCGATTCGCTCATCGACAACCGCCAGCCCGCATCGAGGGCCGGCTGCAGGGCGGCCCGTGTCTGCTCCTCGTCGGCGCGGATCTCCTGCAGCACGACGATGTCGGCGCCGGAGGTATCGAGCCAGGCCAGGAACCCGGGATTGACGTCCGAGCGCTGCTTGGTGGCCGCCCGGATGCCATTGACATTGACGGTGGTGATCGTGGTCGTCACGGGTCAACAGACTACGCACCGGCCACGACAGGGCACGCACGCGGAGGAAGCCGGGACGGTGAAGGTTAGGCAAGCTTGCCTTCGAGTCGAATTTATGTAACCCTCACCTAACAGCTAGATGAGGTGAATCCATGTTCGTTTGTATCTGCCGGGGCGTGACCGAGCACGAGGTCCATGAGCACTGTGCCGACGGCGCGCGGACCGTCGACGCGATCGGCGATCGCTGCGGCGCAGGCGAAGGCTGTGGAACCTGTCTCGAACGGCTGCAGGAGATACTGAGCGAAAAGTCCGCGGTCACCACCGCCGCCTGACCTGCTCGCACCCCATGCGATCGGGCCGCGTGGGGGTTTTGTCGTGCTACGGTTCGTGGACATTTTTCTTCCGGACCGAACGGAGTTGCGGCATGCGCGGAGATGACGAGGTCATCGCCCTACTCAACGAGCAGCTCACCAGTGAGCTGACCGCGATCAACCAGTACTTCCTGCACTCGAAGATGCAGGCCGACTGGGGTCTCACCGAATTGGCGTCCAAGACCCGTGCCGAGTCCATCGAGGAGATGCAGCACGCGGAGATCCTCACCGATCGCATCCTGTTCCTCGAAGGACTCCCGAACTACCAGAAGCTCCTCCCGCTGCGCATCGGTCAGACGCTGCGCGAGCAGTTCGAATCCGACCTGGCCATCGAAATCGAGGTCGTCAACCGACTCAAGCCGGGAATTGCCTTGTGCCGCGACAAGAATGATGTCACCTCGGCAAAGATCTTCGAGGCGATCCTCAAGGACGAGGAACACCACATCGACTACCTCGAGACGCAGTTGGAGTTGCTCGACCGGCTCGGCGAGCAGCTCTATATGTCCAAGACGGTCGCCACTCCGCCCGACGTCGGCTGACCGGCCGGTCGTCGTGTCCGTCGCTGCGTCCACAGGGCGACGATGAGGACGGCGACGCCCGCCACCGCGAGCACCGCACCGAGCGCCGACGGCGCCCGATAGCCGTAACCCGCCGCGATCACCACGCCGCCGAGCCATGCGCCGGCGGCGTTGGCGATGTTGAGGGCCGAATGGTTCAGCGCGGCAGCCAGCGTCTGGGCGTCGTCGGCGACGTCCATGAGCCGGGTCTGCAGGGCCGGGATCATCGACGTGCCGCCGACCCCGATGAGGAACGTCAGCGCGAGCGCGATCCAGATGAACTGCACGAACAGCGCGAAGAGCAGCAGCACCGCCGCGAGGCAGAGCAGTCCCACCAGGATCGATACCGACACGCTGCGGTCGGCAGCCATGCCGCCGACGATGTTGCCGACGACCATCCCGAGCCCGAAAAGCATGAGGGCCACCGGCACCAAGCCGACCGGCAGTCCGGCCAGCGATGTCAGCGTCGTGTTCAGGTAGGTGTAGAAGGCGAACATTCCGCCGAAGCCGACGGTGCCGATGAGCAGGGTGAACCAGACCTGCGGCCGGCGCAGCGCACCGAGTTCGGTCATCGGGTTGGTCGCAGGCATGTCCTGCAATGTGGGAAGGCTGCGCGCGAGTGCGGCGATGGTGAGCGCACCGACGACCACGACGACAAGAAATGCGCTGCGCCAACCGAAATGCTCACCCAGCCACGCCGCCATCGGGACGCCCGCGACGTTGGCGACGGCGAGCCCGAGCATCACCTGCCCGACCGCCTTCGCGCGGCGTCGTGGTCCGGCAAGGTGGGCGGCGACCAATGCCGCCACCCCGAAGTAGGCGCCATGCGGTAGGCCGGCGATGAAGCGGGCCGCGATCAGCAGACCGAAGGTGGGTGCGAGGACCGTGGCCGCGTTGCCGACGGTGAACGCGACCATCAGTCCGATCAGCAGGGTGCGGCGCGACATCCGGGCGGTGAGGGCCGCGATGAGCGGTGCGCCGACGACAACGCCGAGCGCATACGCGGAGATGACCGAACCGGCGGTGGGTTCGGTGACATCGAGTGCGCCGGCGATGTTGGGGAGCAGACCCATCGAGACGAACTCGGTGGTGCCGATCCCGAAGCCACCGAGCGCCATCGCGAGGATCGCCCAGCGGACCGTCCGCACACGCGCAGAACCGTTGTCCGGCAACGACTCCCCGGCTTCACGCGCAGCGACGTCGGTCGTCGGGTGCGCAGTGGCCGGCTCGTCGGCGGGAACTGCCGCCTCGGGATTCGCTGGTGTGGACACAGGAGTCGCAACCACCACGGCGCACGCGAGCATTCCCGGGGCGGTCGGTGAGTTCGTTCACAGGCCCCGTCGACCGCGCGAAACGATCGTCACGGCACGGTCGGTACGGCACGCTCGGTGGAGGATGCCGTGCCGGTGGCGGTGGTGGGAGCCGCGGCGGTGGGAGCCGCCGCGGTGGGAGCGGCCGTGGTGGGAGCGGCCGTGGTGGGAGCCGCGGTGGTGGGAGCCGCGGTGGTAGTGGGAGCCGCGGTGGTAGTGGGAGCCGCGGTGGTGGTGGGAGCGGCTGTGGTGGTCGCCGGCGGTGCGGTGTCGGGGCTTTCGGCCCGTGTCACCACCGGGACACCGGCCCCTGTCACCGCCGTCGTTGCGCTCGGCACTGTCTGCACCCCGTCGACGACCCGCTCGGCCCAGTACGTGGCGAAGTTCCTCGGCAACAAGACGATGCTCTTGGCGCTGGCCGCCAACGCGGTGACTCCGTGGTCGAACAGGTCGGCGTCGGAGTTGAGCACACCGTTGGCGATGTCCTGGAGGACGAACAGATCCGGCAGGTATGCGCCGTAGCCGAGTTGGGGTAACGGCGGTAGCCATCCCATGGCCCAGCGGATGGGTGGTTGAAAGTCGGCGAGGGTGATGCCGATGATGTCGGGCAGGCGCAGGCGGTAACGCATGAGGTCCGGAACGGTCCCGGTGTAGCCGACTGCGGTCAGTGCGTTCGCCACGATGATCGCCATCGACGAGGGCGAGGCGATCGTGCATGTCCGCACCGCGCCGTCGGTGGTGCAGGTCATCGTCTCCGCTGCACCGTTGACGGTCCACGTCTGACCGGTGCCGGGGAATTGGTACATGTGGAATGGGTACTGGCCGTGCTTGATCCAGTAGCCGAAGAAGGCGTCGACGTCGCCGATCGGGTCATGGAGCGGATCGGGCAGGTCGCAGATCGGGTCGCCCTCGATGCAGTAGGTGGTGACGGGTACGCCGCCGTAGTCGGTGCCATCGCGTGGCCCCGACATCGTCATCCCCGGAATGGCCCCGACCAGTGTCAGTTCGATTCCCTGTCCCCAGAGAGTCGCCGACATCCGCGGGTCCGCGTAGAGCTCGCCCGAGACGGTCGTCGCGCCGCCGGCGTCGGTGGTGGAGATGACGTACGTCGACCCGTCGGCAAGCGTCACCGGCCGATGCCGGCCGATGTCGGTCAGCGCGTCGCCTGCGACTCGGGCGCCCTGCGAGTAGCCGGCGATGACGACCTTCTTGTCGGTGCCGCATTCCTGCTGATAGGTGGCCACGGCTTGTTCGAGGTTCTGCGCACCCTGCGTCTGGCTCGCGTTGTATCCCACCGATCCCAGCGGCCAGATGGTCGCGGCGTACGGCACCGCCTCGACGGTGTAGGGGTTGCCGAGGTTGGGGTTGTTCTCGTCGGGACGGTTGTCCGGGCCGAGGCCGGTGTAGCGCTGTCGCACACCGACGAGGTACGAGCCGTCGGAGTTCCATGTCCCGCCGACGATGAACACCCGGCCCGGGCCGCTGCAGTCGTATGTCGTGTCCGCCGCCGCCACCCCATGGCCCCAGAACATCGTGGCGGTGAGCGCGAGGCCCATTGCGGCGGCTCCCCACACGAGACAGACGCCACGGATCGAGGTGCGGAGTCCCATCGCTGCCACGTCCTTCGGTGAGGGCTGATCTGCGCAGCTTAGGCAGGCGGAGCAGGTCGGCACCGGGCAATCACCCAGGGCACCCCCACATTCCCCCGCTCGATGGACACCGCGGGCGAATCCGGGACCGGAGAACACCGATAACGATCTGCGCAATTCACCAACCAGCCTGAGCAGGAGGGTTCTCAGCGAACGACGACCGTGTTATATCCTTGTCGCCAGGTCATGAGCATCAGCGTCAAGCCCCGGCTTGCTGATCGGCAACCCTCCAACCGCGGTGGGGTGCTCCGGGTGATGACCGGGTTGGGGATCGCTGTATGGGTCCCCGGCAAGCGCGGGTCCGAAGGTCGGACCCCAACAGGGTCTCCATACCCTGCCGACCGTAGAAAGTGATCTATTTTTCATGTCTGACGCAGCCAACGACGGCCCCGATTCCCCCGATCCCACCGACGCCCCGGATCCCACCGAGAACTGGAGCTTCGAGACCAAGCAGGTCCATGTGGGGCAGTCCCCCGACGCCGCGACGAACGCACGCGCACTGCCCATCTACCAGACCACGTCGTTCACCTTCAACGACACCCAGCACGCCGCCGATCTCTTCGGTCTCGCCGAACCGGGCAACATCTACACCCGGATCATGAACCCGACGCAGGATGCCGTCGAACAGCGCATCGCCGCGCTCGAGGGCGGTGTCGCGGCCCTGCTGGTCGCCTCCGGTCAGGCGGCCACCACGTATTCGATCCTCAACATCGTCGAGAACGGCGGACACGTGGTGTCGAGCCCGCGTCTGTACGGCGGCACCTACAACCTGTTCCACTACACCCTGCCCAAACTCGGCATCGAGGTGTCCTTCGTCGAAGATCCCGAGGATCCCGAGTCGTGGCAGGCCGCGATCGGCGACAACACCCGCGCGTTCTACGGCGAGTCGATCTCCAACCCGAACAACGAGATCCTCGACATCCCGGGTATCGCCGAGGTCGCCCACCGCAACGGACTGCCGCTGATCGTCGACAACACCGTGGCCACGCCGTATCTGCTGAACCCACTGGCCCTCGGCGCCGACGTCGTCGTGCACTCGGCGACCAAGTACATCGGCGGCCACGGGACCGCGATCGGCGGGGTCATCGTCGACGGCGGCACCTTCGACTGGCGTGGACAGCGTGACGGCAAGGACCTGTTCCCGGGATTCACCACGCCCGATCCGAGCTACCACGGCGCGGTATTCGCCGATCTCGGCGCCCCGGCGTATGCGCTGAAGGCGCGCGTGCAGTGGCTGCGTGACACCGGTGCGTCGATCTCGCCGTTCAATGCCTTCCTGCTCGCGCAGGGCCTCGAGACGCTGAGCCTGCGCGTCGAGCGGCATGTCGCCAACGCCGCGCGCGTCGCCGAATACCTCAGCGATCACGCACAGGTCGAGTCGGTCACCTACGCCGGACTGAAGTCCTCGCCGTGGTACCAGCGCGGCCAGGAGCTCGCACCAAAGGGTCAGGGCGCCATCATCGGATTCGAGATCACCGGTGGCGTCGACGCGGGCAAGCGGTTCGTGGAGGCGTTGACCTTGCACAGCCACGTCGCCAACATCGGTGATGTGCGTTCGCTGGTGATCCACCCGGCGTCCACCACCCACAGCCAGCTGACCCCCGAAGAGCAGCTCGCCGCAGGCGTCACCCCCGGTTTGGTCCGGCTCGCCGTCGGGATCGAGGGCATCGACGACATCATCGCCGACCTCGACCAGGGCTTCGCGGCGGCCGAGTAGACCCAGCCGAGTACACCGAGACAGCCGAGTAGACCGAGGACAGGAGCACAACATCCCGTGTCGGTGAGCATCGACCCCCAGGCGTCCGCAGCGCATCAGCCCGAATGGGAGCAGGTTCCCGACGGGCAGATGGTGCGAATGCGCCTGGGATCGTTGGCGCTCGAGTGCGGCGAACGGATCGACGACGTCACCCTGGCGTTTCAGCGCTGGGGGACGTTGTCGCCCGCACGGGACAATGTGATCCTCGCCCTGCACGCACTGACCGGTGACTCGTATGTCACCGGCCCGCCCACCGACGAACACCCCGCGCCGGGCTGGTGGGACGGTCTGATCGGACCGGGCGGCGCGATCGACACCGACGAGTGGTGTGTCATCTGCGCCAACGTCCTCGGCGGCTGCCGGGGATCGACGGGACCGGCGTCGCCCGATCCGGATGGGCGACCGTGGGGTTCCCGATTCCCCGCCATCACGGTGCTCGATCAGGTGCGCGCCGAGGCGGCGCTGCTCGACGCCCTCGGCATCGAGAGCATCGGCGCGGTCCTCGGCGGTTCGATGGGTGGCGCCCGCGCCCTCGAGTGGGCGATCGAATATCCCGACCGGGTACGCAGCGCGCTTGTTCTCGCCGTCGGGGCACGTGCCACCGCCGACCAGATCGGCACGCAAACCACCCAGATCGCCGCCATCACCGCCGACCCCGAGTGGCAGGGCGGTGACTACCACGGCAGCGGCCGGTCCCCGATCGTCGGACTCGGAATCGCCCGGCGCATCGCGCACCTGACCTACCGATTCGAGGGCGAACTCGACGAGCGTTTTGCCAATTACCCTCAGGGCCACGAGGATCCGCTACACGGCGGGCGGTACGCGGTGCAAAGCTATCTCGAACACCAGGCCGACAAGATCATCGGGCGGTTCGATCCGGGCAGCTATGTGGTGCTCACCGACGTGCTGAACAATCACGACGTGGGACGCAATCGCGGCGGTATCGCCGCCGCGCTCGACTCGTGCACGGTTCCCACCGTGGTCGCGGGCATCGATTCGGATCGGTTGTATCCGTTGCGGTTACAGGCCGAGATCGCCGAAGGGCTCGGCAACTGCGTGGACGGCCTGCAGGTGCTTCGGTCCGACAAGGGCCATGACGGGTTCCTCACGGAGTTCGACGCGATCGCCGATCTCCTCAAACGCACCGTGGACCTCGCGCGCCGCTGACCCGTCCGCGAGCACAGGTCCGGGCGGGCCACCGGGCGCGGGGATCAGCCGGCCGGCGTCGTGGTGGTCGTCACCGCTGGGGCCTGCTCGGTCGCACTATGCGGTGGAACTTCCGTTTGCCGCGAACTCGGCTGTGACGGAATGACATTCGGAGTGTCCCCAGTCGGGGTCGTCGATGGCGACGTCGGCGTCGTCGGGACGCTCGGGATCAGTTCCGGCGGAATCAGTCCGGGCGGGATGGGCAGGGTCGGGAACGGCGACAGGCTCGGCCCGGACGGCACCTCGCCCGACGGTGTGGTCGGCGGCGTCGTGGTGTTGGGCACGAGCGTCAACGTGCTCGTCGGGGTGGTCAACGGCAATTCCGTTGTCGCCCAGCCCGGGAATTGCTCATGCCCGGTCAGAGGGGTGGTCGGCTGCGGGGCCGACGACCGCGGGCCCCGCGTCGGCGCGCGGGTCGACGTGGACGTTCCGAAGGAGTCACTTGTCGTCGCGAGCGCCTGGGCGTCGGCAGTGTGCATCGTCGACGGCGGAGCCGCGGGACCGGTGGTCAACGTGGCACCGACGGCCACCGCGGCCATCGCAACGGCGCCGATGATCCCGGCCACGACGGCCACCGGCACTGCCGACAAGCTCCGCACCCGGCGTCCACCGATCAGGGTGAGCCGTGCGGCGCCGGAATTGCGCGCGAGCATGGCTGCGCCGGTCGCCGCTGCCAGCTCCGGCGTCGCCGGCGTGAGCACCTCGAGATCGGCATGGTCGGCGATCTGACGCGCGATCGACAGGTTGGCCACACCGCCGACCAACACCACCGCGTCCGGGGTGAGACCGTGCGATCGAGCATCGTCGACAAACCGCGCCAACGCCTCGCCCGCTCCCTCGACCAGCGGCGCAGCAGCCTTCTCGACGGCGGCAGCGGTCAGCGAAACCCCGGCGAGGGCGGTCGACGGCGCCGATTCGGCGACTTCTTCCTTGGCGGTACGGCAAGCACTGACCAGCGCGGCCCGCTGTCGCCTTGTCCGGGTGCCACGGTCTGCCTCGTCCGATTCGGCGGCAACGTGGTCGGCGAGCGTCTCGTCGATCTGCCGACCGCTGAACACCGTCGACCGTTCGATGGTGCCGATCCGGCCGGCCGATGGGTCGAGGGTGTAGAACGAGATGCCGGTATCGCCGCAATCGGCGACCACGACCGAGGAGAACCGGTCGATCTGTCCGGTCCGGGTGAGGAACTCGGCAACCGCTTCTTCGTCGGAGCTCAATTGGATCTGACGACGCGTGCCGGAGCCGCCCGAACCCAGGCGCCGACGCTGGGTCGCGGTACGGGCGGCGACACCGATCGGACCGACGCGCAGATCCGCTGCACGCGCGGCGTCGAGCATCAGATCGATGCCTGCGTTCACGCGCCCGACCGGATCGAGTCCGTCGGTGGGGTCGACGTCGAACACGCGCGATTCAAGTGCAGTGCGGCCGGTCTCGTCGCTGGTCAGCAGTACGTAGTGGATCATCCCGTCGCCCACGGAAACACCCAGCGACGTCTCGTCGCCGGATGTGCCCTGATCGTTGATCTCGAACGTCGAACTGATGACAACCCCACTCATGTTGCTGGCGTCCGCACTCATCGGCGGAGTCCACGCGACACACAACTGCCCCGAATGTCACGCTGAGGTCACCAGTGTAATCAATCCGTGGCCAAGGGGTGTAATCAATCCGTGCCCAACGGGTCGATCGACGTTGCCAGCCAGAGGATGAGCGCCCCGACCGACGCCATCGCCGCCACGTCGAAGAACCTGCCTCTGACCTGCAACAGGCCCGCTCGCGAGGTCGGGATCAGGGCCCGCAGGACCGCACCGAACAACAGGGTCGAACCGAAGACGAAGGCCCCGCGTCGCCACCGGTCGTAGAGCACCAGGACGGCAGCGGCGACGGCTCCGAGCAGAACCAGCAGGTAGGGAACCTGCACCAGATAGGCGCGAACCCGCCGGGCACGGCGCAACTGCTCCACCCGCTCGGGAGCGCCCTCGGTCATCGACCCGGGCTCTCGGCCGCCTGCGCCTCGGCTCGCTCCACCACATTGGCCAGCAGGAAGGCCCGGGTGAGCGGCCCCACACCGCCGGGATTGGGTGAGACATGCCCCGCGACCTCCCAGACGTCGGGGGCGACGTCGCCACGCAGGCCGTCCGCTGTTCGACTGACACCGACGTCGATGACCGCGGCTCCGGGCTTCACCATCTCCGCGGTCACCAGATGCGGTACGCCGGCCGCGGCGATGACGATGTCGGCGCGGGCGACCTCGGCGGCGAGGTCGCGCGTGCCCGTGTGGCAGAGGGTCACCGTTGCGTTCTCGCTGCGCCGGGTCAGCAACAAGCCGATCGGACGGCCGATGGTGACGCCGCGCCCGATGACCGTCACGCGTGCGCCGGCGATCGGGATGTCATAGCGCCGCAACAGGTGGACGACCCCGCGCGGGGTGCAGGGCAGCGTCGACTCCTCGCCCAGGACGAGCCGGCCGAGGTTGATCGGGTGCAGACCGTCGGCGTCCTTGGCCGGATCGACGCGTTCGAGCGCGGCGTTCTCGTCGAGGTGGCCCGGCAGCGGGAGCTGCACGATGTAGCCGGTGCAGGCCGGGTCGGCGTTGAGTTCGTCGATCGTGGCGTCGAGCTCCTGTGCCGTCACGTCGGCGGGCAGATCCCGGCGGATCGAGGCGATGCCGATGCGTGCGCAGTCGGCGTGCTTGCCCTTGACGTAGGACTGCGAACCGGGGTCGTCACCGACCAGGATGGTGCCGAGCCCCGGGGTGATACCGGCGGTCCGTAGTTTCTCCACTCGCGCCGCGAGATCGGTGAAGATCTCGTCGCGGGTGGTCTTGCCGTCGAGTCGTATCGCGCTCACGACGACCATTGTTCCATCCTCGCTGTTCCGTTCCGGCTCGGCTGGCCCATTGCGGAGCTGCGTCGCCGCGGTAATCTCCCGGCCATGCCGGTATCCGCAGCGAATCCGATCACCACCGCCGACGTGATCGCGGCCCGCGATCGGATCTCGGGCCGGCTGCGCCGGACCCCGGTGCTGCGCGCAGCCCTGGACACCCCGGCCGGCCCGGTGCCGGTGGTGTTCAAACTCGAATTCACCCAGATCAGTGGCTGTTTCAAGACGCGCGGAAGTCTCAACGCGGTCCTCGGCGCCGCCGACCGCGGAGAGCTCACCGATGCCGGTGTGCTCGTCGCATCCGGCGGTAACGCCGCCCTCGGTGCCGCATGGGCGGCCCGGATCGTGGGCACCTCCAGCACCGTGGTGGTGCCCGAGAACGCCCCGCCGGTGAAGGTGTCGGCGCTGCGCGCCCTGGGCGCGACGGTGCACCTCGTCGGCACGCGCTATCAGGATGCGGCCGATGCTGCTGCACAGATGGCCGCCGACACCGGTGCGCTGCTACTACATGCCTACGACCTGCCGGCCGTGGTGGCCGGTGCGGGCACCATCGGCCTGGAACTGATCGAGGATGTCGAAGGCGCCCTCACCACCGTTGTCTGCGTCGGCGGAGGCGGGTTGCTCGGCGGCCTCGCCGCGACACTGCGCCCCGGTGACCGGCTCGTGGGTGCCGAACCCGTCGGCGCGTCGTGCCTGCATCAGGCGCAGATCGCCGGCCGGCCGGTCGCGGTGGACCTCGACAGTGTCGCCGCCGACTCGTTGGGCGCCACCCGCATCGGCGACATCTGCTGGGCGACCATCACCGGTCGCGCCGTCGATTCTGCCGCCATCGAATCGGTTGTCGTCGACGACGCCGACATCATTGCCGCCCGCGCGCTGATATGGGATCGCTTCCGCACCGTCATCGAGCACGGCACGGCCACCGCCGTCGCCGCGGTGACCACCGGAGCGGTACGGGCACAACCGGATTCGACGCTGTGCATCGTGCTGTGCGGGGCCAATACGCGGCTCGACGATCTGTGACGAGTCGACGGGTGCACAATGGCTGCCATGTTCCGGATCATGTTCTACCAGCCGTGTATCCCGCCCAACACCGGCAACGCGATCCGGCTGGCCGCCAACACCGGCTGTGAACTGCACCTGATCGAACCACTCGGCTTCTCCATGTCCGACGCGCAGGTGAAGCGGGCCGGACTGGACTATCACGAGATGGCCACGGTGACAGTGCATCCCAATCTGGTGACCGCCTGGACGACGCTCAAGCCGGAGCGGGTGTTCGCCTTCACCGCCCACGCCGAGCGCTACCACACCGATGTGGAGTATGCGCCGGGCGACGTCTTGTTGTTCGGTCCCGAGCCCACCGGCCTGCCCGACGAGGTACTCGCCGAACCGGAGATCACCGACCGTATCCGGATTCCGATGCTGGCGGGCCGGCGCTCACACAACCTCGCGAACGCGGCGAGCATCGCCGTGTACGAGGCGTGGCGACAGCAGGGCTTCGAGGGTGCGGTCTGAGGGTCTGCGTCGGCTCAGGTTCAGGAGACGCGGAACCGTTTCGTCCGCGACGTCGCTCCCCCGATCAGGTTGACCCTCGACTTCGGGACACCCAGATGAGTGGCGAGGAGTTCGGCCACCGCCTTGTTCGCCCGGCCCTCGGTGGCCGGCTCCCGGACGAAGATCGTGACGGAACCGTCCGGCCCGGTCTGCACGAGCGGCCCCTTTCGACTGTTCGGTTTGACCGTCACCACCACCTGTTGTGGCATTCCCATCCCCTCATCGGTCACGTCCCGCCGCAGCGGAGGCATCAGCGACGATTGTGCCGTATGGCCCCGCCTGCCCCTCGGTCATGTCACGCCTCGTCGCGGCTCACTGCCAGTCACGTGATCGGGTGCCCACCCGAAGGTCCATGCGCTGCAACCGATCTGCGACAACGGTGACCGCCCCCTCGGCGTTCTGTACCCGCCCGCGGACCAGCAGCGCCGTCGCCGACTGTGCCAGTTCCCGGTACTTCGACCACAGTCCGACCGAGCAGACGACGTTGACCATCCCGGTCTCGTCCTCGAGGTTGATGAACGTCACCCCGGATGCGGTGGCCGGTCGCTGCCGATGCGTCACCGCCCCGCCGATCAGCACCCGCGACCCGTCGGGCACCGCGAGCAGCCCGTCGGCCGGGATGACGCCGAGAGCTTCGAGCCGCGGACGCAGGTACTGGGTGGGGTATGCCGTCGGGGTGATCCCCGTCGCCCACGCATCAGTGGCGGACAGTTCGACGTCGGACAGGCCGGGCAGGGTCGGAGTCGCCGCCGCCGACTCGAGGTCGAGGTGGTCGGCGCGCGCACTCGACGCCGCACCGGCCTCCCACAGTGCCTGCCTGCGGCTCAATCCGAAGCGGTCGAAGGCACCTGCGCCGGCCAGTCCTTCCAGTTGGCGCGCCGACAGTTCCGCCCGCCGGGACAGGTCGGTGATGCTCGTGAAGTCCCCGCCGGTATCGCGGGCGGCGACGATGCGCTCGGCGATGTCGTCTCCGATCCCGCGCACCGCGGCCAGTCCCAGGCGTACCTCGAGTCCCGCGTTCTCCAGATTCGCCTCGGCCGACGATCGGTTGATGTCGGGCCGGTGTACGCGCACCCCGTGCCGGCGGGCGTCGGCGACCAGTGACTGCGGCGAGTAGAACCCCATCGGCTGCGCGCGCAGCAGTGCCGCGCAGAATGCCGCCGGATGGTGCAGCTTGAACCACGACGAGTAGAACACCAGCGACGCGAAGCTCTGCGAATGGCTTTCGGGGAAGCCGAAATTGGCGAATGCCGCCATCTTCTCGTAGATGTGGTCGGCGTCGGAGCCGGCGATGCCGTGGGTGGTGCGCATTCCCTCGTAGAAGCGCCGGCGCAACCGTTCCATCTTCTCCGGCGACCGTTTGGAGCCCATGGCGCGGCGCAGCTGATCGGCCTCGGCGGCGTCGAATCCGGCGACGTCGACCGCCAATTGCATGAGCTGCTCCTGGAACAAGGGCACCCCCAGCGTCCGATCGAGGGCTCCCCGCATCGACGGATGTTCGACGGTGGCGGGTTCGGTTCCGTTGCGCCGCCGGATGTAGGGGTGAACCGATCCGCCCTGGATCGGACCGGGGCGGATGAGCGCCACCTCGACGACGAGGTCGTAGAAGCAGCGCGGTTTGAGCCGGGGCAACGTGGCCATCTGGGCGCGCGACTCCACTTGGAACACGCCGACCGAATCTGCGCGGCAGAGCATGTCGTAGACGGCCGCCTCGGTGAGATCGAGCCGGGCCAGGTCGACGTGGATGTCCTTGTGTTCGGCGACCAGGTCGATCGCGTAGTGCAACGCCGAGAGCATCCCCAACCCCAGCAGATCGAATTTCACGAGTCCTATTGCGGCGCAGTCATCTTTGTCCCACTGCAGCACACTGCGGTTCTCCATCCGCGCCCACTCGGTGGGGCAGACATCGGCGATGGGCCGATCGCAGATCACCATTCCGCCGGAGTGGATTCCCAGATGTCTTGGCATTCCCTCGATCTCACCGGCGAGCTGCCGGACGTCGTCGGGCGCCCGGTCGGGCATCTTGCTCCACGCATCCTGCTGGCCGGTGGCATATCCGAGTGCCCGCGCCATGTCGCGGATCGACGATTTGGGGCGGTAGGTGATCACGTTGGCCACCTGCGCGCTGTAGCCGCGGCCGTAGCGGCGGTAGACGTATTGGATGGCCTCTTCCCGGCGGTCGGATTCGATGTCGACGTCGATGTCGGGCGGACCGTCGCGCGCGGGCGAGAGGAACCGCTCGAACAGCAGCTCGTTGGCCACCGGGTCGACGTTGGTGATACCCAGGGCGTAGCAGACCGCCGAGTTGGCCGCGCTCCCCCGGCCCTGGCACAGGATGTCGTTGCGTTTGCAGAAGTCGACGATGTCGGCGACCACGAGGAAATAGCCCGGAAAGGTGAGGGTTTCGATGATCGCCAGTTCGTGTTCGATCTGCCGGTAGGCCTGCGGATGCTGCGTCGGGGTGCCATAACGGCGCAGCGCCCGGGTCATGGTGAGATGCCGCAGCCAGGTGGCCTCGGTGTACCCGTCGGGCACCTCGAACGGCGGCAATTGCGGTGCGATCAAACCCAATTCGAAGGCACAGTCGCCGGCGATGTGTACCGCGTTGTCGATGGCCTCCGGATGCGCCGACAGCAGGCGCCGCATCTCGTCGCCGCTGCGCAGATGTGCACCGCCGACACCTGGCATCCAGCCGGCGATGGTCTCGATGTCGGTGCGGGCACGAACTGCCGCCATCGCCATCGCGAGGCGCCGCCGCGGCGGGCCGGCGAAATGCGCACCGGTGGTGGCGACCGTCGGCAGCCCGAATCGCGCGGCCATACCGGCCAGCGCGGCGTTGCGTTCGTCGTCGTCGGGCAGACCCTGGGCGGTGAGTTCGACGGCGACCCCGTCCCGGCCATACCGTTCGACGAGATCCCCGAGTGCCTTCTCCGCCGCGGGCGATCCGGCCCGGTCGAGGGCTCGGCGCACCGCCCCTTTGCGGCATCCGGTGAGGATCAGCCAGTGCCCGTCGTGATCGGCGAGGCGGTCGGGGTCGTACCGCAGCAGCCCCTTCTCGCCTCCGGACATGTGTGCGTCGGCGATCACCCGGGACAGCCGGCGATATCCCTCGCTGTCGCGGGCCAGCACCAGCAGATGATCTCCGGGCGGGTCGTTGACCCCGGTCCGGGCGACGTCAGGCTGCAAGGACAACTCGGCCCCGAAGACCGTCGGCATTCCGAATTCCCTTGCGGCCTCGGCAAATCGGACCACCCCGTAGAAGCCGTCGTGGTCGGTGATCGACAGCGCCTTCAAGTCCAGCCGCTGCGCCTCGGCGACCATCTCCTCGGGCATCGACGCCCCGTCGAGAAAGCTGTAGGAGCTGTGGGCGTGCAGTTCGGCGTAGGGCACGTGAGACGGTTCCGGCTCGATGTCGGGTGCCACGTACGGGCCCCGTTTGCGCGACCACGCCGGCGAGTCGCCGCCGTCCCCGGGACCGAAGAACTCGCCGGGCCGCCCGTCCTTGCGCGAGCGGCCCGACAGCACCCGCTCCATCTCCGACCAGGTCGGTGGTCCCTGATTCCAGCCCACTGACCAAGTATAGAACGCACGTTCGATACCGGGCGAGTGGTGGGCGGTGAATCGCGATCCGACGATGCCTCGCTGCGAGGGTTGTCTCGGTTGACCGCAGGACTGCCGAGTGTCAGACTCGGAGTACGGGTTGTCTGGGTTGACCAAGGAGTGTGTTGTGTCTGATCTCATGGATCGCAAGCAGGAATTGCTCGACGAGTTGAGTCATCTGCTGGACGAGCGCTTCTCCGCGGCGGAAGAAGCCGGGGTCGATGCGTCCCTGTACGCCGACACCAACCGGCTCGCGTCGGCGATGGTCGCAGCACTGCCGGCACTCGGCGTACACGATCAGCTCGTTGGCCCGTTCTACGACACCGCCGGACTCACCGGCTGGCTCGGCGTGAGCAAGCAAGCGATCGCCAAACGCGTCAAGCACCGAACACTCATCGCCTGCCAGCTCGAATCCGGTACATGGGTGTACCCGACGTGGCAGTTCACCGAACAAGGAGCGGTCGACCGCCGAATGGTGCAGGTGTGGCAAATCCTGCGAGAACACGCCAACGCGTGGACCGCGGCCCTGTGGATGTGCGCCCCCAACCCGGATCTCGACGGCGACACCGTGATCCACCACCTCGCCACCGACAGCACGGAACGCCTCGCTGCAGTTGTCGACGCCGCACGCGCCGACGCGGCACGCTGGGCAGTATGACCGGCCGCGACGCTGTTGCGCTCCGGGGCCCAGATGGCCATGACCTGTCGACCTTCCCCACTACGAGCTTTGCCGCTGGCGTCGGCTTGTACCGGGCGCATCGCACCGCGCTGGGCGCCTGGTATTTCTCGGCCGGCGGTGCAGGCCGGTTCGATCTGGACCCGCCCCGCGGAACCTGCTACCTCGCCACAGACACCGAGACCGCCGTTCGCGAAACCCTCGGCTCGACACTGCACACACTCGGCGGCGCAGACGTCGACTTCGCCGCGCAACGCTCGGTTTCCCGACTACGTCTGCCGACCGCGTGTCTCCTGGCCGACCTTTGTGACCGGCACGCTGCTGACTTCGGTATCACCCGTGAGATTCACACCATCACCCCGTACACCGTCACCCGGGCGTGGGCCGAAGCGTTCCACGCTGTCAGCGATGGCCTGCTCTACCAATCCCGATTCACCACCGTCGCCCAGGCGAACGCGCTGGCGGTGTTCGACGACGCCGGGCCGAAAAGCTGGCCCGCCGACACCACCCCGATACCTTTCTTGACCGCTGCCCGCGCTGCGGGCATCACCATCCTGCCGCCGCCGCGTCGAGTCACGATCGTCCCGCCACCCACCTGACCCGGACCAATTTTCTATTGCTGGACAACGTAGTTCAGACCTTCGGTGACACCGGCCAGTCATCGGGGTAACGCTCGGCCACCTCGTCACGCATCCGGCGCAGACTCTTGCGGCCCCGGGCGGTGAGCCGGTCGCCGAACACCATCCCGTTGATGTGATCGGTCTCGTGCTGCAGGCATCGGCCGAGAAGGCCACCGGCGGTGACGGTCAGCGGCTCCCCGTACTGGTCCTGTCCCCGGCAGGTGGCGACCGACGGACGCGACAACGTCGCGTACGCGCCCGCAAACGACAGGCAGCCCTCGTCGTAGTCGACGAGCCGCCGGTCACGTCCCTCGGGAAGTTCGAGCTGCGGATTGCACACGACACCGGTGCGCCGCGCGCCGGTGTCGTCACCGCAGTCGTAGATGAAGACGGCGAGATCCACTCCGATCTGGGCCGCCGCCAAACCCGCACCGGATGCGGCGGTGTTGGTGGCGAACATGTCGGCGAGCAAGGTCTGCAACTCGGGTCCGAAGTCGGTGACCGGGCGGGCAGTACGGTGCAACACCGGATCACCCCAGCCGACGATCGGACGAACGATCCCGAGTCGCAGCAGTTCGGCAATGGGCATGATCATCGGCCTCCAATGCCACGTGCTTCTGTACCCCGAGGTCGAGCGTGCCGCAACTTCCCATCCGACGCAATGCTGTCCGCATGATATGGCAGACGCCCGGGAGTCCGGGTGAACCCACTCGGCAGTCGATGGTTCGCGGTGGGCGTCGTGGCGACACCGGCTGCCGGCCTTTTGGCATTGGTGTTCACCTCATCGATGATCGAATCGAGATCGTCGCGAACGTGATGGCACAGTCGCCCAACCGCAGTGACCTGCGCCGACGCATTTTGTCAGACCCCGAATGTATGTTCCTTTCATGACCTCGCGCATGCCCGCCGCACCCTCGGCCGACGTCCCTTCCGACGTCGTCGAGTCGTGGTATGCGTCGGAGACCGATGCCGACGAGGTGCCGCAGACGGTGACCGCACAGTTGCGCTCCGATGAGAAGCTGTTGCGAACCGATCTGGTGGAGATCATGGCGCATTCCGCAGCGACGGTCGCAGCCGGCCAGTTCCGCATGGCACAGGCGGCGTCGTTGATCCACGACGAACACGAGGAGGACTACGGCTGTGAGCTTGCCGAGGCTCTCGGCGAGCAGCAGTCCACCCCGGAGGATTTCGCGAGGAACGCCGAGATCGCCGCGTCGGGTGGAGATCCACGGGCCGAGTACGGGCTCGACGGACTCGAGCGTGCGGTGGTCGAGGTCGGCGCCGTGTTATCGATCCCGCCGGCACAGGCGCGTGCCCTGATCATGACCGGGCATGCCATGCGGTACCGCTTGCCACATACCGCGGCGATGCTCGCCGCCGGACGTATCGATCTGCGCCGCTTCGAGATTGCGGTACGCCGCACCGAGCTCTGCAGTTCCGATGCGTTGCCCGACATCGACCTTCGGCTGTCCGAGGCGATCTACCGCCGCGATCACATGTCGACGTCACGGTTCACCGCGATGGTGGACGCGATCGTCGCGAAGACCGACAAAGAGGCGATGAAGCGCCGGCGCGAGCGCGCCCAGGACGATCGCGGCGTCACCATCCGACCCGACCGCTTCGCGCCCGGGCAGGCGAAACTGACCGCGAACCTGCCCACGGCCGACGGCGCGACCGTCAACGCCCGACTCGACGCGATGGCCGCAGCCGTACACAAGGCAGACCCGCGCACCCTCCGACAGCGCCGAGCCGACGCGTTGGTGGCGCTCGGCAATGGCGCCGACCACCTCGAGTGCCGATGTGACGATTGCATCGCCGCTCGGTGCGCCGACCTGGCAGAAGCCGACGTACCCGAGGTCGATCCGGCTGATGCCGATATGCTCGACGCCGACGTACCCGAGTCCGTTGCGCCCGACGCTGATCCACCCGAGTCCGATCTGCCCGAGTCCGATCTGCCCGAGTCCGATCTGCCCGCCGCCACGGACAGCGCAGCAACCGGGACGGATGAAACGTCCGAGCCATGTCGCTGCACGTGTGCCGACCACGCGCCGGCCCCCGCAGCTCCCCCGACCACCGACCCGGCACCCGCTGTCCCGGCTCCATCGGCGGTGATCCACGTCGTCGCCAACCAATCCACTCTCGACGGCACCGATGACGAACCCGGCTACATCGACAAGTTCGGGGTCGTCGACGCCGACACCATCCGTGAGATCGCGGCCGCGGAATTCACCCGAAAGGTGGGGCTGAGCCCCGAGCGTGCCGCCGAAGGACTGGCCGGGCTGAAATACCGGCCCGGGAAGAAGTTGCAGGCCTTCATCCGCACCGGCGAGCTGTCGTGTTGTTTCCCCGGCTGCAACAACCCGGCATGGTCGGCCGATCTCGACCACACCACTCCCTATGATCATCGCCATCCCGACCACGGTGGAACCACCACTGTGCACAACATCAAACCGTTGTGCCGACTCCACCACCGGGCGAAGACCTTCAACGCCTGGCGTGACTACCAGGACACCCTCGGCCGCGCCATTTTCCAGTCACCATCCGGGCATTGGTTCGTGGGCAACGCGTTTCGTGGCACCGATCTGTTCGGCGGCCTGCGCACAGTGCCACCCAAACCACCCGACCATCGAGCCCGTGCCACCATCGACACCCTGTACGAGCGACTCCGTACCGGGGAGATCCGTGCTCGGGACCGGGAATACCTTCGTAATCCGCCACCGTTCTGACCGCGGCGGGAGCAAGGGGGGCGGTGTCATACCCTCGAAGCAACGGTAGCCGAGAGGCGTTGGTGGACAGGGGCTGTGGTGGGACGCAGGATGTTGACGGTGGAGGATCGGACTGAGATCGCTACCGGGATCAAGGCGGGTTGGTCGGTGACCGCGATCGCGGCGCATGTCGGCCGCTGCAAGTCGGTGATCTCACGAGAGGTCCGCCGTAACTCTACCGCGGCGGGGTATCGGGTGGTGGCCGCAGAAAAGCGGGCCACTGCCGCGAGGACACGTCCGCAGTCGCGTGCGATCGATGCGATCCGGTGTTGGCCGCACGGGTGCGAGCGGATCTGAAGGCTTCTCGTACACCACGCCAGATCGCGGGGCGGTTGCGGCTGGAGGCATCTGAAGACAATGTGGAACTCATGGACGGTTCCCTCGATGCCCAGGGCCGCACGGTCTCACACGAAGCTATCTACCGGTGGATCTATGCGCACCCCGGAAAGGAGCTCGCTAAACAGGGAATCATGTTGCGCAGCAGACAGGTTCAACGCAAACCTCGCAAGAAGGTCGGTGAGCGCAACGCGCGGATCGTGGGCATGATCTCCATCGATGACCGTCCGACCGAAGCTACCGACCGACGCGTGCCCGGCTGGTGGGAGGGGGACCTCATTGTGGGTGCCCGCAACAAGTCCGCCGCGGTCACCCTGGTCGAACGCAGCACCCGCTACACGCTGATCCTGGGGCTGCCCGACGGGAAGAAGGCCGTCGGTGTAGCCGATGCGTTGATCGACCATCTCCACGCGTTGCCGGCGTTCATGCGGCAGGGATTGACCTGGGATCAGGGCACCGAGATGGCTGAACATGCCTCGGTCACCGTAGCCGCTGACCTGCCGATCTACTTCGCTCACCCACATTCGCCGTGGGAGCGTCCCACCAACGAGAACACCAACGGCCTGATCCGCGAGTACCTACCCAAAGGCACCGACATCACCAGCAATCAGGCCTACCTCGATGCCATCGCCCGCGAGCTCAACGAACGCCCACGACAAACCCTCGACTTCTACACCCCCCGCGAGAAGTTCGAAGCCCTCCTACGAGACAACGTTGCTTGCACGGGTTGACACCGCCGGGTCTTGCCTGCGGCAGTCGGTGGATGACAGTGTGAGATGCGTCTTCGTCGAGCTGGAATTTGGAGAACCCTGTGACCACATATTTCGTGACCGGTGGCAGCGGCTTCATCGGACGCCGCGTCATCAGAGAGCTACTCGCAATCGACGCGGACGCACAGATCCACGCACTCGTCCGGGAGGGCTCGCTGTCGCGGATCACCGAGGTTCTGCGCGACACGGCCGGTGGTGACCGGGTCCACCCGGTGATCGGCGACCTCACCTCCGACGGGCTCGGGGTCACCGACACCGACCTCGAGATCGACCACGTCATCCACCTCGCCGCGATCTACGACATGGCCGCCGACGCCGCGAGTCAGCACGCCGCCAATGTCGAGGGCACCGCGCGGGTCGCCGATTTCGCCGTCGCGCATGACGCGATGTGTCACCACGTGTCATCGATCGCGGTGGCCGGCGATCACCGGGGCGAGTTCACCGAATCCGACTTCGACCTCGACCAGGGATTTCCGACCCCGTATCACCGCACAAAATTCGAGGCCGAGAAGGTGATCCGCGAACGAGAAGGGCTGCGCTGGCGCATCTATCGCCCCTCGGTGGTCGTCGGCGACTCACGCACCGGCGAGATGGACAAGGTCGACGGGCCCTACTACTTCTTTCCCTACCTGCGACTTCTCGGCAAGCTGCCGGCGGCACTGCGCCTTCCGTTCCCCGACCTCGGCCGGATCAATCTCATCCCGGTCGACTACGTCGTCGACGCCCTGGTGTCCCTGGTCGGTACCGATCCCGGCGTCAGCGGTCAGGTCCACCACCTGGGCGCGCGACATTCACTCTCCATCACCGAGATGTACAACGATCTCGCCCCCACTCTGGCAGCACCCAAGGGCATCAACGTCATCCCGCATCAACTCGTCGGGCGCGCCGTGTCCCTGGCGGGTTCTGCGCCGCTGCGAATCGGGCGCGACCTGCTCGCACAGCAGGCCGGCATCCCACCCGCACTGCTCGACGGCATGGACCTGCCGGTGGATTTCCGATCCGATCTCACCATCGGGCACTTGGCCGGATTCGGTGTCCGGCCACCGGAATTCGACGATTACGCACCGCGACTCTGGCGGTATTGGGAGCGCGAACTCGACCCGGCGCGGCATCGACGGGTCGACCCGCGCGGTCCCCTCGTCGGCAAGGTCGTCCTGATCACCGGCGGCTCGTCGGGCATCGGCAAGGCCACCGCCCGCATGTGCGTGGCGCGTGGTGCCACCGTCCTGATCGTCGCGCGACATGCCGACGAACTCGATACCGCAGCAAGCGAATTGGCGGCCACGACACCTAAGACCGGTGTGCCGCTCGGCCAGGTGTTCCCGTACATCTGCGACATCAGCGACGAGGAGTCGGTGCGGGCGATGGTCAAGACCATCATCGTCGACCACGATCACGTCGACATCCTCGTCAACAACGCCGGGCGCTCCATCCGCCGCGCCACCATCAACGCCGTCGACCGGTCCCACGACTACCACCGCGTGATGGCCGTCAACTACTTCGGTGCAGTCAATCTGGTGTTGGCATTGTTGCCGCACATGGTCGAACGAGGCACGGGTCACGTGGTCAACGTGACCTCGATCGCGGTGCAGGCACGTGGTCCCCGCTTCGGCGCATACGCCGCGTCGAAGGCCGCTCTCGAGGCGTTCAGCGATGCGGCCGCCGCCGAGACCCTCTCCGATCACGTCACGTTCTCCAATGTGCGCCTCCCCCTCGTGCGCACCCGGATGATCGCCCCCACCGAGGACTACCAGAACTCGGCGGGCGTCTGGAACGTCGACAAGGCCGCGTCCCGGGTCCTCGACGCGATTCTTCATCAGCCACACCGGGTTTCGACGCCACTGGGCGACCTCGCCGATCTCGGACACCGGTTCGCACCGCGCATCACCACCCGCATCATGCATCAGGAATATCTCCTCGGCCGGGAATCGGCGGCGGCACTCGATTCGGCCGAGAAAGAGTCCGGTGACTGATACCCCGGTGACCGACACCCCATACCTGACGATCGATCTGCCGCGAGTCGACGCCAACCTCTCGTCAATGGCGCGCCACTGCGCCGAACTCGGTGTCACGCTGCGTCCACATGCCAAGACGCACAAGTGCATCGAGCTCGCACGCCGCCAGATCGACAGCGGGGCAGCCGGTCTGACCGTGGCGACGATCGGCGAGGCAGAGGTGTTCGCAGCGGCTGCCGAACGGACCGGATGCCGTGACCTGTTCATCGCCTATCCGCTCTGGGTGACCGAACACAAGGGTGCCCGGATGCGCGCCCTCGCGCAGACGGTATCGCTGCGCGTGGGAATCGACTCGGTGGCCGGTGCGCGGCGCCTCGCCGCCGAGGTGGTGCGCCCGGGCGTGATCGTCGAGGCGATCATCGAGGTGGACTCCGGACACCACCGCACCGGAGTGCCACCCGAGGATGCCGGGACGGTGGCGGCGGCCGCGGCCACCGCAGGACTCGACGTGGTGGGCGTGTTCACCTTCCCCGGCCACGGTTACGGCCCGGCGGCCGCACGCGCCGAGGCCGCCACCGCCGAGGCAGACGCGCTGCACAAAGCATCGGAATCGCTGCGCGCCAACGGAATCGGACCACGGGTGATCAGCGGCGGATCGACGCCGACGGTCGGCTTTGCCCGGCCGGGCCTGCTCACCGAGCTGCGGCCCGGCGTCTACCTGTTCAACGACGCCCAGCAGGTCGAACTCGGCAGTGCCGGATTCGACGACGTCGCGCTGACCGCCGTCACCGCCGTGGTGCACCGTGCCGGACGGCAGGTCGTGGTCGACGCCGGCAGCAAGATCCTCGGCGCCGACCGCCCCGCCTGGGCCTCCGGCTTCGGCCGGGTGATCGACACTCCGCAGGCGCGGATCACCGCACTGTCCGAACATCACGCCACCCTCGAATATCCGGCCGACGCCACACCCGCAGCGGTGCCTGATGTCGGTGCGACCGTCCGGGTGATCCCCAACCACGTGTGTTCCGCGGTGAATCTCGTCGACGAGCTCGTCGTACACACTGCCACGGGTGAACCGCTGTCCTGGCCGGTGGCGGCACGCGGCGCCAACAGCTGAGCGCTAGCCAACAGCTGAGCACTATTCATTCGTACACACCCTCCACCACCCAGCCGCCGGACCGGTAGCACAGCAGCAGCGCCCGGGAGTCGTCGAGCAGCACCTGCGCGCGCGCACTGATCGCATCCGGCCCGGTCTCCAGGCCGACCGGCCACGGCCCGGCCCACCACCGCACCTCCCAGCCCTGCCGGGAGGGTTCGGGCATCCGGACCGTCGTCGGTTCCGCGGTGAACGCGCCCCGTGGGGTGACCCGCACCGGATCACCGGCAGGATCGATCACCTCGACCGGGGCGTCGGACGTCATCGCCGGCGCCGGCTGCGGCAGCCGGCCCGGCCAGGGTGCGTCCGGATCCCGTTCGGGCACCGGATCTTCACCGAGGGTGATCATCGAGATCTGCTCGGCCGGACCCCGCCCCCCGCTGAGCACCGGGATACGCACGGCGTCGCCGCCGAGCAGACCCTGCACCCGCTCCATGCTGCGTCGCGCACGCTCGGACAATTCCGTGTCCCCGGGCAGCCCGGCACCCGACAGCGCATGCTGCAGCTTCCCCGCATCGACCACCTCGACCGGGTCGAGCCGCAACGTCGCGATCGGCGAATCCGGCCGCGTATCCCCGGAGCCGCGAGTGCGGCCGCTGGTCATCCAGCCCTCCAGCTGCCAGCGGATACGATCGGCGGTCGTCGCCGGGGTGAGCGGCTGAGCACACCGCCACGTCCGCGAATGCCGCTGTCCCCGTTCGGTGATCGCCTCCACCGTCAACTTGGTGCAGGCCACCGACGCATCGACGAGGCGACGGTGCAGCAGCTCGGCGATCCGGCGGCCGGCGAAGGCGGCGGCATCGATCCGGTCGATCGTCGGGTCGCAGAGATACTCGATCGCAAGATCTTCCGGCAGTGTCTGCGTCGAAGGCGGGCGACCCGGCTGGCCGGTGGCCTGCCGGTGCGCGGTGATCGCGTCGGCGTCGAAGCGGGTGGCGACATCGGCCGCCCCCAGCGCGGCGAAGGCACCGATGGTGTTCACCCCGAGTCGGCGCAGCAGCGCGACCAACTCGGTGCGTTCCGGCCCACACATCGAGGGCTCGACGGCGAGGTCGGCGATCGGGCGGGCGGCGAGATGTTCGCGGTCGCCGCCGGATGGGACGCACTGCCCGCTGCGGGCGGCCAGCACCGCGGTGAACAACTCGTCGGCGATGCCGACCTGCGACTCCACCCCGCACGCCGAGACCCGGTCGATGAGTTCCTCGGCCAAGATCTCCTCACCGCCGAACACGCGGGCCGCACCGGTGAGCCGCAGGACCACCAACCCGGGCCGCAGCACCTCCATCGCCGGCACCAGGTCGGTCACCGTGGCGGCCACCGGCTCGAACAGCCGGCCGTCGCGGTGCTCGTCGGCAGCGACCACCGTCATCTCCGGACACACCGACTGCGCCTGACGCTTCCGCATGCCCCGCCGGACCCCCGCGGTCCGGGCCGGAGCCGAGCAGGCGATCACGCGGTTGGCGTGCAGCACCGCCACCGGATGCCTGGGCGGCAGGTCGGCGTGTGCTGCGGCGGCCGTCGCGGGCCAGTCCGGACACCACAGCGCCAGCACCCGCGCAGGCCGTGACCCGGCGGCCATCAGTTCGCCACCGCACCGGGTGCGTCCACGGCGTCGACGCGCGTCTCGGTCACCCGCCGGATCTGTACCGCGTCGTCTCCGAATCCGCCTGCCATGACGTCGATCCGGGCGGAGCGCCGGCGGCGGTCGCGTCCTTCGGCGACGACCTGCAGCCGCATGCCACCCACCCGCCCGTAGCCGCGATCCGCGGTGGCGAGATCGTCGGCGCGGGGACCGTGTCGATAGCCGACCACCCGCGCGTCCATCCGGGTATGTGCTCCCGGCCAGTCTCCGTCGACCACCAGCAACGACGATCCCTGCTGCCGCGCGCGGCCGCCGACCACCCGGCTCCGGGCGGGCGGCACCGTCACGCCCCGCAGCCCCAGCACCACCAGATCCATGCCGTCGAGCAGGACCGCGGCCACCTCCACCGGGTCGACACCCGGGTCGGGGACCACGGCGATCCGGCGCAGATCGGCGCCCATCTCCACCGCGGCGAGCAGATTGAGCCGGGGCATCCCGACGATGCCGACCTGGCTGCCCGAGCGCGTGATCGTGGCGATCATCGCCATCAGCAGCGATCTCGCACCCCGGTAGCCGAGGACCGTGCCGCGAGCGATTCCATTGTGCGGCAACACGTCCGACATGACCTCGGGTAGCGGGAACACGTCGACAGACACCGGCTGGACCGAGCGCCGGTCCGGCAATCCCGACATCACCGCCATCTTCTGCCGGAGGGCGTCGAGAGTAACGGGATCCGCATGTCCCGACTCGCCACGCCCACCGCGATTCAACGGCACCACACTCATGACACACCCCTCCTGGCCAGCGCATACTGTGCTCGGCGAGCCGGGAAGTTGCCACGCCATCGCGTCCATCCGATCCCGGAATCGCACCGGATATCGAATGTGTTTTCGATGTTCTGATCGTACGACGCGACTCCGACAGTTCGCAACAGCGCTGGTCAGCGGAACCCTTCAGAACAGTGTGAGCGCCTGCGCGAGTTCGGGTTCAGGCTCGGGTTCGACGGCCGTCACCACCCGCGAGCCCGACGATCCGGCGAGTCCGTGGCCGGCGACCAGCGGTCGCATCCGTTCCCGCAACCACGACGAATACTCCGGGGTGACGTAGGCACCCCGGCCATAGAGCCCGCGGTACCGGCGGACCAGCGCCGGATGATGCTCGGCGAGCCAGGTCATGAACCAGGGCTTCGTCGCCCCGCGCAGATGCATCGGGATGACGGTCACCCCCGACGCCCCGGCCTGCGCCAGCGACTCGAGCAGAGCGTCGAGGTGCGCCACCGAGTCCGTCAGGTACGGGATCACCGGGGCGATCATCACGTGCGGGGCGAACCCGGCGTCGGCGATGTCGCCGATCAGCGCCAACCGCGCCGCCGGCGACGGCGTTCCCGGCTCGATCTGTTTCTGCAACTCGGCGTCGTGGAAAGCCAGCGACACGCTCAGCGAGACCGTCACCTGTCCGGCCGCCTGACGCAGCAGCGGCAGATCCCGCCGCAGCAGCGTTCCCTTGGTGAGGATGGAGAACGGGGTCGCGGCTTCGGTCAACGCCGAGATCACCCCGGGCATCAGCCGGTAGCGCCCCTCGGCGCGCTGATAAGGATCGGTGTTGGTACCCAATGCCACCGGCTCCCGGCGCCAGGACCGGCGCCGCAGTTCCTTGCGCAACACCGCGGCCACATTGAGTTTGACCACCACCTGCGAGTCGAAGTCGCGACCGGCGTCGAGATCGAGGTACTCGTGGGTGGGCCGGGCGAAGCAGTACCGGCACGCATGCGTGCAGCCGCGGAAGGTGTTGACCGTGTAGGTGAACGGCAAGCCGGACTCGACGGGTACCCGATTGAGCGCACTCTTGGCGAGGACCTCGTGGAAGGTGATGCCCTCGAACTCGGGCGTCTGCACCGATCGCACCAGTCCCGCCCGGCCCAGTCCGGGCAGGGCACCATCGTCGGCTTCGACAGCCTGTTCGGACCAACGCATACCGGGAGTCGAACACACGTACTACGACATGTCAAGACGCGGCGAGTGCCACACCCATTCGCCCGTCCTGCCCAAGCGGCGGCCCCGGCTATCATCGCTGCATGACCGCCGACGCCGAAAGCCATCGGACACCGGGTCCCAACTTTCTGGTGGCCGGACGCTATCGGCTCATCTCCCGGATCGGCGGCGGCGGCATGGGTACCGTTTGGCTGGCCCGCGACCAACTTCTCGACCGCGAGGTGGCCGTCAAACAGGTCCTTTCCACCGAGGGACTCTCGGAGGACTCGGCGGAGACCGTTCGGCAGCGTGCCATGCGAGAGGGACGGATCGCGGCACGGCTGAGTCACCGCAACGCGATCGCCATGCACGACGTGGCCCTCGACGGCGGTGAACCCTGGCTGGTGATGGAGTACCTCCCGTCGCGCAGCATCGCCCAGATCCTGCATGCCACCGGCACTGTCGACGTCACCGAAGCCGCAAAGATCGGCGCACAGGTGGCCGACGCCATGGTCGAGGCGCACGCCTCGGGAATCATCCACCGCGACATCAAACCCGGCAACATCCTCATCGCCGGCGGCGGACGTCAGGCCGGCCTCGTCAAGATCACCGACTTCGGCATCTCCCGCGCCAAGGACGATGTCACGATCACCCAGACCGGCCTGATCACCGGCACCCCAGCGTATTTCGCACCCGAGGTTGCCCGCGGCGATCCGCCTGCCGAGCCCTCCGACGTGTACTCGCTCGGCGCGACCATCTACACGATGGTCGAGGGCCAGCCACCCTTCGGAGTCGACGACAACTCGCTGGTGATGTTGCATCGGGTGGCGCGGGCGCAGATCAATCCGATGACCAAGGCCGGCGCCCTCGAGCCGGTGTTGCTGCGCATGCTCGAACCGAGCCCCAAACGCCGCATCACCATGACGCAGGCACGCGACGAACTCGCCCGGGTCGTCGCCGGTGAGCACGGCTCCACCGAGCAGGTTCTCACCAGCCTGGTCTCCCGGTCCGACCTCGACCTGAATCCACGTCGCCGACCGGCCACGCCCACCGGCCAGCCCGCGAACCCGGGCACCGGCGGCCGCGGGCCACACACGAAACCCCCTGGGCCACAATATGACCCGACCCGAGTCGCGACTCCGGCCCCATACGACCCCTCGACACCGTCTTCGGCTGCACCGTATTCGTCTGCACCGTATTCGTCTGCACCCTATTCACCGGCGCCGTACCCGCAGCACTACTCGTCGCCGTCCTACAGCAGCGCCATGCCGCCGCTGGGCCCGGCGTCACAACGCCAGCAGACCTCGCCGGCGCTGCTCGCCGTGGTCGTCCTGCTGTTCTTCCTGGTGCTCGCCGGGGTCATCGTGCTGGTGATCGCGCTCCTCAGCTGACGTACTCCCCAGCTGACGTACTCCCCAGAAGACCTGCAGCCCAGCGGAGGTGCAGCTCAGCCGATGTGCCGGGTCGCCGCCCAGCGGGTGAGCGCATTCCGGTTGGACTGCTGCGTCTTTCGCAGCACATTCGACGCGTGCGTCTCGACCGTCTTGATCGAGATGAACAATTCCTCGGCGATCTCCCGATAGGTGTAGCCGCGCGCGAGCAGCCGCAACACCTCCAACTCGCGGCGCGTCAGCGAGTCGAGCTCGGGATCCAGTTGCGGCTCCGGTGCCGACGACTTCCCGGTGAACGAGTCGAGCACGAAACCCGCCAGCCGCGGACTGAACACGGCATCGCCCTCGGCGACCCGGCGCACCGCGTCGGCCAGCTCACCGCCGTCGATCGTCTTGGTCACATATCCGCGCGCGCCGGCCCGGATCGTCGCTATGACGTCCTCGGCGGCGTCGGACACGGACAACGCCAGGAACACCGGGGCGTCGGCGCCCATCGCATCGGTGACCCCGCGCAGGACCGCCACGCCGCCTCCGGCGGGCATGTGTACGTCGAGCAGCACCACGTCGGGGCGCAGCCGGGTGATCCCGGCGACGGCCTCGGCGACGCTGCCCGCCTCGCCGGCCACCGTGAGCCCTGCCTCCCCGGCCAACTCGACCCGCACCCCCGACCGGAACACGCCGTGATCGTCGACGAGGAAGACGCGATACTGCCGGTCACTTCGCGGCTGCGGCTGTTCGAGGGTCATGACACCTTTCCGTGTTCGGCTCCGGCACTGTCGGCCGTTGACGGCAGCGCACCGGAAGCCGGTGCGCCGGAATCACTATCGCGTTCTTGAGCGAGGGTGGCGGCCCCTTCTGGAGCCGGCACCTCCCCCCGCGGCATGGTGACCCGCACGTTGGTGCCACGCCCGGGCGCCGACCTGATCGTCACATGCCCACCCACACGTTCGGTGCGGGCGCGGATCGACCGCGCGATGCCCTGCCTATCGTCGTCGACCCGGCCGAGGTCGAAGCCGACGCCACGATCACGCACGAAGACCTCGACCTCGTCGTCGCCGACCTCGAGATAGACATCGACCTTGCGTTCGCCGGAATGCTTGGCCGCGTTGACCAATGCCTCGCGGGTGACGCCGACCAGCGCAGGCCAGCGCTTGGCGGCGACCTTGTCGGTGTCGTCGTCGGGACGCAGATCGCCGACGGTGACGACCTCCACCTCGATGCCGTAATGGTCCTCGACCTCTCCGGCGACACTGGTGAGTGCGGCGACCAACGAACTGCCGCGCTGCGCCGGGTCACCGAAGAGCCAGGTCCGCAGTTCGCGTTCCTGGCTGCGGGCGAGGCGGGCCACCTCCTCGGGTCTGGCCGCCTTCTTCTGGATGAGGGCAAGTGTCTGCAGCACCGAGTCGTGCAGGTGGGAGGCGATCTCCTCGCGCTCGGCATTTCGGATACGCGCTGCCCGTTCGGCATTCAGGGTGCGCCACATGCGCATCCACAGCGGGACGGTCAGCAGCAGGACGCCGAGCAGGGTGGCGGCCACGGCCAGCAGCGTGGTGCTCAGACCGCCGAAATTGCGGGTGCCGGCGAACACGATGACGACGAGGCCGCCGATCACGAGCACCGCACCGCCGGCCAGCCGTGTCCACGTCAGCAGCGGTCCGTGGGGACGCGAACGCGCCGAGGTGTCGAATTCCCGCCACACCAGACTCGCACCGACGGCGACGAACACCAGCGGCACCAGATAGGTTGCGGGCGTACCGGACGCAGCGAATCCCACCACGCCCATCGCGACGAGACCGATGATCGCCAGCCCCCAGGCCTGCCGCCGTTCGGCGGGCGTGGGCGCGGTGACGTCGTCGCCCAGCGGGCAGAAGAACCAGAGCAACGCGTACGCGAGGGCACCTGCCCCGGCCATCGCGGTCAGCACCACGAAGACCACCCGAACCCGGAACGCGTCGACGCCGAGGTGGTCGGCGACGCCACCGGCGACACCACCGATCACGCGGCCGCCACTGCGGCGCGACAGCCGCTGCGGTCGCTCGATCTCCGCAGTTCCCATCTGTCGATACTGACACGTTCACCCCGTCGACGGCATCAGGGTTCACCCGGGTGCCGACCCGGAGGACCGTGGGCGCACCGGCGCCGGGAGCGAAGCGAGCGGGCCGCATGTATCGGGCCACCGGCCGGTGCCCGGGCCCCGATCCGATCCGGGTGGATCTCAGGGTCGTTCCCCGATGTGCCGACCGCGACGGGGCGACAGGATGGCTGTCATGAATACCGCACACCTTCGGATGCAACTCGGGCGATTGTGGGACACCCGGCCGGTACGACCTTCCTCCCCACGCACCATCGCCGGCGTCTGCGCGGGCATCGCCGGGCGCTACCGGATCGACCCCACGCTGGTGAAGGTGGCGTTCGTGGTGGCAGCGGTATTCGGCGGCAGCGGCCTGATCTTGTACGTCGCGGCATGGATCGTCTTCCCGTCGAGCACCGGCGCCCGCGCCCGCGCCGAACGCAGCCACGGCGGCCATGCGCACGGCTGGTTCAACAACCCGACAGTCATCCTCTGGGTCGTCATCGTGATCGTGGCGTCCTCCGTCCTCTCGCGGGGACCGTGGGGTTCGGGCGGTGTGGTCGGCGGACTCCTGATGCTCGTCGGGTGGTGGTTGCTGTTCCTGCGCACCCCCGAGCCACCCGCCGGCACCAGCGTGACGACGGTGGCGATCCCCGAGTCGCCGCAACGGTTCGTGCGCTGGACCCCGCGTGCGGTGCGCACCGGCGCCCCGGTCGCGGCTGCCGCTGCCACCGCCACCGGCGCGCGGGCGGCTGCGGCTGCCGTACCCACCGACACCGGCGCGCGGGCGGCTGCGGCTGCCGTACGCACCGACACCGTGCCCACCGACACCGTGCCCACCGACACCGTGCCGACCGACACCGTGCCGACCGAGACCGGCCCCACCGACTTCCTCGACGCCACCCCGCCTTCGTGGGATCCGCTCGGGGCCGCGCGGTTCGCGTGGGACCTGCCCGAGCCCACCACCCCGCAGCCACCGCCGGTCACCTATCCGCGCCACCCACGGCGTTCGGCATTCTCGTTCGTCGTGCTCGGCCTCGCCATCCTGGTGGTCGCGGGCGGAGTCGCGGCCAATGCGCTCGGAGCGGACTGGTTCACCACTGCTCACGTACTGTCCCTGGCGTTGGCGGTGATCGGCGCCGGGCTGCTCGTCAATGGGCTGCGCCGCCACACTCCGCGTTCACATCCGGGCGCCTTGGCGCCGCTGGCGATCGGATTGTCGGCGGCGGTGATCGTGACGACGCTGCTCACCACCTGGGGGCCCGACGACCACCGGCTGGGCATGCCCGCCGGCGGGATCGGCGATCGCAACTGGAAACCATTGAGCCAGAATGATATCCGGGATGAGTACACCTTGAGCATGGGGAGCATGACACTCGACCTGCGCGATATCACGCTCGCCGCCGATGACACCGTGCATCTGCGCAACGGGATCGGTGAGATCGTTGTCAAGGTTCCGGCCGGGATGAACGTCCGGGCCAACTGCTCCGCCGGCGCCGGCGACTACACCTGTCCGGAAGGCCTCGACGGCGGCGCAGACGGAACCGGCGGGCCGGTACTCACCATCGATGCGCACACCAACGTCGGCAGTGTGGAGATCAAGCGATGAACCAGTCGAATCAGAACAGCATAGGAGACGAGATGAACGGCGCCACAAGCTCATTCGACACGTCCGCGAGCTCGGAGCCGGGTGGGGTGCGGCGCCGCCGCGCACCTGCGGTCGCGCTGACCGGCGTGGTCGCGCTGGTGATAGCGGGATGGGGCCTCGCAGACGGGCCACGCGTTCCCGACCCGGCCACCATCGGGTGGCTCGTGGTGGCCGTGGCCGTCGCCATCGGCGCGCTGCTGATCGTCACCGGGGCGCGGTCGGCGCGAACCTGAGCGCGGTCGGAGACCGCTACTCCCATTCGCGCGGTCGGAGACCGCTACTCCCATTCGCGCGGTCGGAGACCGCTACTCCCATTCGATCGTGCCCGGCGGCTTGCTCGTGACGTCGAGGACGACGCGGTTCACGTCGGGCACCTCGTTGGTGATGCGGGTGGAGATGATCTCGAGCACCTCGTAGGGCACCCGCGTCCAGTCCGCGGTCATCGCGTCCTCGGACGACACGGGGCGCAGGACGATCGGATGCCCGTAGGTGCGGCCGTCGCCCTGCACGCCGACGCTGCGGACGTCGGCGAGCAGCACCACCGGGCACTGCCAGATCTGCGTGTCGAGCCCGGCGGCGGTGAGTTCTTCCCGGGCGATGAGGTCGGCGGTGCGCAGCATGGCGAGCCGGTCGGCGGTCACCTCACCGACGATGCGGATCGCGAGCCCCGGACCCGGGAACGGCTGGCGGCCGACGATCTCCTCGGGCAGACCGAGTTCGCGTCCGACGGCGCGGACCTCGTCCTTGAACAGCAGGCGAAGCGGTTCGACGAGTGTGAATTCGAGGTCCTCGGGCAGCCCGCCGACGTTGTGATGGCTCTTGATGTTGGCGGTGCCGCTGCCGCCGCCGGATTCCACGACATCCGGGTAGAGCGTGCCCTGCACCAGGAATTCGACCTTGTGGTCGTCGGCGGCGTGTTCGCCGAGCACGTCGGTGACCGCGCCTTCGAAGGATCGGATGAATTCGCGGCCGATGATCTTGCGTTTCTGCTCGGGATCGGAGACCCCGCTCAGTTCGGAGAGGAAGGTCTCGGCGGCGTCGACGGTGACCAGTTTCGCGCCGGTGGCACCGACGAAGTCGTGCTGGACCTGCTCACGCTCCCCTGCCCGCAGCAGCCCGTGGTCGACGAAGACACAGGTGAGGCGGTCGCCGATGGCTCGCTGCACCAATGCTGCGGCGACCGCGGAATCCACCCCGCCCGACAGGCCGCAGATCGCCAGGCCGTCACCGATCTGGTCGGCGACCTGATCGATCAGGGCGTCGGCGATGTTGGCCGCGGTCCACGTCGGCTCCAGGCCGGCGACCTCGTAGAGGAAGCGGGTGAGGAGCTGCTGACCGTGCGGGGTGTGCAACACCTCCGGGTGGTACTGGACACCGGCCATCCGCCGTTCGACGTTCTCGAAGGCGGCAACCGGGGCACCCGGCGTCGAGCCGGTGACCGTGAACCCTTCCGGGGCTTCGACCACGGCGTCGTTGTGGCTCATCCACACCGGCTGGGCGCCGGTGAGACCTTGGTGCAGGACACCGCCTTCGGTGGGAGTGAGTGTGGTGCGGCCGAATTCGCGACCACCGGTGTTGGCGACGTGCCCACCGAGCGTGGCCGCCATCGTCTGGAATCCGTAGCAGATGCCGAAGACCGGGATGTCGAGGTCGAGGAGTGCCGGATCCAGTCGCGGGGCGTCGTCGGCGTACACCGACGCCGGGCCGCCGGAAAGGATCAGCGCCACCGGATTCTTGGCCCGGAACTCCTCGATGCCGGCGTCGTGCGCGATGACCTCGGAGTAGATCCGGGCCTCCCGGACGCGGCGCGCGATGAGCTGGGCGTACTGGGCGCCGAAGTCGACGACGAGCACCGGGCGGGGCGCGTCGAATCCGCCGGTGGCACGCGATTGGTCTGCAGAATCGGTCACGGCACGAGTCTAATGTCCCGCCTGCGGCGGCCCCGGTGCGGATCGCGGTGCGGATTGATCGACCGCGGCGCCGCGGCGACCTCAGCACGTGGAATACTCGTTTCTCGCGATGCAAACCACCGAAAGCCGTGATCGCACCTGGTCACTGAATATCTCCGACATCACCCAGGCCGCCGTGTTCGCCGCGTTGATCGCCGCGCTCGGGCTGCCGGGCACCATCAGCGTGGGCACCAGCGGTGTCCCGATCACCTTCCAGACCCTCGGGGTGATGCTGGCAGGCGCGATCCTGGGTCCCAAGAAGGGCACGCTCGCGGTGGTCCTGTTCATGGTTCTGGCGATCGCGGGTCTGCCGATCCTCTCCGGTGGCCGCAACGGACTGACCGCGTTGAGCTCCCCGACCTCCGGATTCTTCGTCGGCTTCCTTCCCGGCGTGATCGTCATCGGGGTGCTGACCGCGCTGATGATGTGGACGCGCACGTCTCGGACGCCGCCACCGCGCTACCGGCTGCTCCCCGGTATCGCGATCAACCTGATCGGCGGCATCCTCGTGGTGTACGTGTGCGGAACCGTCGGCCTGATGATCCGTGCGGACATGACGTTGTGGGCGGCGATCGCCGCGAACGGCTGGTTCATCCTCGGCGACGCCATCAAGGCCGTCGTCACCGCCCTGGTCGCCGCGCAGGTGCACCGCGGATGGCCCGGCCTGATCGGGCCGCTACGGCGGACGCGGGCCGACGTCCCGGCCACGTCGGACTGACGCGTTCGCAATCGCCGATACCGTGATCGAATTCCGCGACGTCACCCACGCCTTCGGTGAGCGCACCGTGCTGCGCGAGGTGTCGGTCACCCTCACCGAGCGGCGCGTCGGCATCGTCGGCGCCAACGGGAGCGGCAAGTCGACCCTGGTGCGCATGATCAACGCACTCGTGGTGCCCGACCACGGCACGGTGACCGTCAACGGGATCGACGCGCGCCGCCACCGGCGCCGCGTCCGCCGGGAGGTCGGCTTCATCTTCTCCGATCCCGATCGGCAGATCATCATGCCGACGGTCGCCGAGGACATCGAGCTCTCCCTGACCCGCAGCGAACTCACCAAAGCCCAACGGGCCGAACGTACCCGGGAGATGCTCGAGCGATTCGGACTCGCCGACCACGCCGACCAGCCCGCCGCGCGGCTGTCGGGCGGACAGAAACAACTCCTCGCCCTGGCGTCGATCTTCGTCACCGAACCGGCGATCGTCGTCGCCGACGAACCGACCACGCTGCTCGATCTGCGCAATGCCCGCATGCTGCGCACGGTGTTCGCGGGTCTCGACGAGCAGCTCGTCGTGGTCAGCCACGATCTCGAGCTCGTCGCCGACTTCGACCGGGTACTGGTCGTCGACGACGGCCGCATCGTCGCCGACGATGCACCCGGGCCGGCCCTGGCGCACTACCGGGCGATGATGTCATGAATCCGCTGGGCACCTACCGCCCGGGACGCTCACCGCTGCATCGGGCGTCGCCGGGAGTCAAACTCCTCGGCCTCGCGGCCGCGATCGTGGCGATGTCGGTGTTCGTGCGGTCGCTGCCCGCGCTCGGTGTCGCAGCGCTCGCGGTCGCGGTCGTCTACGCGCTCGCCGGCATCGGCCCGCGCACCGCGTGGCGCCAGTTCCGGCCCACCCTCTGGATCCTGGTGTTCATCTTCGCCTTCCAGTGGATCTTCACCGACTGGCGCCGCGCGCTGCTGGTGTGCGGGGTCCTCGGGCTCTCGGTACTGCTGGCCGCGGTGGTGACCTTGACGACCCGCACCACCGACATGCTCGATTCGATGACGCGGGGACTACAACCCTTGGCGCGCTTGGGTGTTCGCACCGACCTGATCGCCATCGCCCTGGCGCTGACCATCCGTGCGATCCCGTTGATGGTCGAGGTCGCCGCCCAGGTCGACGAGGCACGGCGGGCGCGCGGGCTGCGGCCGGGACCGCGAATCCTGGTGGCGCCCATCGTCCTCGCCGCGTTACGCACCGCCGACGGATTCGCCGAGAGCCTCTCGGCCCGCGGCCTCGACTGAGACACTGTCTTCGCGTACCCACTGTTCGTACAGGCTGCGCAAGGTCGGGGCGTCGACCTCCACGCCCGACCGGTCGGCGTATTCCTGGACGTGACGGGCCAATTCGGGTTGCTCATGCGGTTCGAGCACGATCCCGTATTCGGTCTCGAGTACGTAGGCGATCCCGCCCTTGCCCGACTGGGAGTTCACGCGGATCACCGCCTCATAGGTGCGGCCGATGTCGGCCGGGTCGATCGGCAGATACGGCACCTCCCAAGGCAACCGGCGCTCGGCGATCCCGGTGGCTGCGGCACGTTCGCGGTGCTCGGCCAGTCCCTTGCGGATGGCGTCCTGATGGGTTCCGCTGAACGCCGTATGCACCAGCGACCCGGCATAGGGATGGCGCGGATGGATCTCGATGCGGTTGGCGTACTCGACGGTGCGGGCCACCTCGTCGATGTCGGAGAAGTCGATCATCGGATCCACGCCCTGCGCATGGAGATTCAGTGCCAGGGTGGCGATGTCGACGTTGCCGGTACGTTCCCCGTTGCCGAAGATGCACCCCTCGACGCGTTGGGCGCCGGCCAGCACGGCCAGCTCGGCGCACGCGATCCCCGTACCCCGGTCGTTGTGCGGGTGCACCGACAGGATCACCGACCCGCGGCGGTCCAGGTTGCGGTGCATGTACTCGATCTGGTCGGCGTACACGTTGGGCGTCGCCACCTCGACGGTCGCGGGCAGATTGATGATCACCGGCCGGTCCGGACTCGCCTCCCACAGTCCGGTCATCGCGTCGCACACCTCGAGGGCGAAGTCCGGTTCGGTCAGATTGAACACCTCGGGAGAGAACTCGAAACGAACGTTGTCGAGCCCGTCGGCGCACTCGAGGATGTCGCGGCCGCCGCGGGTGATGATCTCCCGCAGGCCGTCCCGGTCCCGTCGCAGCACCACGTCACGCCAGATCGGGGCGGTCGCGGTGTACATGTGGATGACCACATCGTTGGCGATGCCCCGCACCGAATCCACGGTGCGTTCGATGAGATCGCGCCGTGCGGGGGTGAACACGACGATCGTCACGTCGTCCGGGGCGATGTCGTCGGTGGCCAGCATCCGGACGAAGTCGAAGTCGGTCTGCGACGCCGACGGATAGCCGACCTCGATCTCCTTGTACCCCATGGCGACCATGAGTTCGAAGAAGCGTCGCTTGCGTTCGGGGTCCATCGGTTCGGCCAGTGCCTGATTGCCGTCGCGCAGGTCGACCGGTACCCACAGCGGCGCGGTGGTGATCCGGTTGGTCGGCCAGCGGCGGTCGGTCAACGGGAGCTCGACCCGGTCGTGGACGGCGCGGTAGCGGTACGACGGCATCTGCGAGCATTGTTGGCGGTTCCACGCCGGGGCACCGGTTGCCACGCCGCCGGCCGGCGTGGAGATCGTGGGGAAAGAAGTTGTGCGCATGGTATTTCGGACTCCGTGGTCGAGATCGGTGTTCGACCGGCACGACGGCTCCCACGGCGGGGAGCCGGTCGTGATCAGGCCCCGCCGTGGCAGCGAAGGAGGAGACGCGCACAGAACTGCATGCCCCGAAACCTAACAGTCCTCAGACAAGTGCGCAAGCCGTGGCCCGAGGACGACCGAACGGCGGGGCCGTCAGCCGGCGTCGACGTGTGCGGCCGGCGTGATCGGCAACCGCAGGGCGCCCGGCGCGTCGGCCGGAACGACCGGGGTCGTCGGCGCGACGGGGGCCACCCGGGCGTATCGCTCCCCCTGCGCCGGGCGGGTATCCGCCTCCCCCTTGTTGGGCCAGAAGGCCATTGCGCGTTCGGCCTGCGCGCAGATCGACAGGGACGGATTCACCCCGAGGTTCGCCGAGATGGCGGCGCCGTCGGTGATGTGCAGCGTCGGATAATGCCACACGCGGTGGTACGGATCGATGACGCCGTTCGCCGGCACGTCGGAGATGGCACACCCACCGAGATAGTGGGCGGTCAGCGGCATGTTGACGATGTCGCCCCAGGTGCCGCCGGCGACGCCACCCGGAAGTTTGCGTGCAATCCGGCGGGTGGCCTCGTTACCGGCGGGAATCCACGTCGGATTGGGTTCGCCGATGCCTTGTTTGCTGGTGATGTAGCGGAACGGTCCGCGCTCGCGGACGAAGGTCGTCAGCGAGTTGTTGTTGTTCTGCATGACCAACGCGATCACGGTGCGTTCACTCCAGCGGCGCACCACCAGGAGGCGACCGAGCGACAACGGATTCGCGGCGACCTGGCGCACGAATTGCCCGAATCGGTTCGCCGGAGACCCGCCGTCGGTGAGCAACGTCTGCAGATAGGCGATCGCGTTGGAGCCCTTGCCATATCGCACCGGCTCGATGTGTGTGCTGGGGTCGGGATGAAATGACGAGGTGATCGCGACGCCCCGCGAATAGTCGTGTGCCGGATCGTATCTACTGGCCATCGCCCCCAGGATGGACTCGGAGTTGGTGCGGGTGAGACGGCCCAGCGCATCCGAGATCCGTGGCAGGGTGCGATATTTGGCGTGATGCAGCAACCGCTGCGTGTTGAACGTCCCCGCGGCGACGATCACCTGCGACGCGGTGTAGGTCCGCGTGCGGCGCCGTACCGGTCCCCACGCCGACGAGCGGTGGGTGCCGACCTCCCAGGTGCCGTCGGCCCGTTGGGCCAGTCCGTCGACCGTGGTGCGGTCGACGATCGTCGCACCGTGGCGTTCGGCAAGGCCGAGGTAGTTCTTCATGAGGGTGTTCTTGGCGCCGACACGGCAGCCGGTCATGCAGGCACCGCATTCGGTGCAGGCGGTTCGCTCCGGTCCGGCGCCGCCGAAGTACGGATCGGGCACGGTATGTCCGGGCCGACCCGCCAGGCCCGTCTTCTCCCCGAAGAACACCCCGACCGGGGTGGCGGTGAAGGTGTCGCCGACGCCCATCTCCTCGGCGACGTCGCGCATGATGCGATCGGACTCGGTGAAACTCGGATTGGTCACCACCCCGAGCATCCGCCGGGCCTGCTCGTAGTACGGGCCGAGTTCGTCCGCCCAGTCGGTGATGTGGTTCCACTGCGGATCGGCGAAGAACGGCGTCGGTGGTTTGTAGAGCGTGTTCGCGTAGTTCAGCGATCCGCCGCCGACCCCCGCGCCGGCCAGGATCATGACGTCCTTGAGCGCGTGGATGCGCTGAATGCCGAAGAGTCCCAGCTTCGGTGCCCACAGCCACTTGTGCAGACGCCAGCTGGTCTTGGCGAACTCCGAGTCCTCGAAGCGACGGCCGGCCTCGATCACGCCGACGCGATATCCCTTCTCCACCAGCCGCAGCGCGCTGACGCTGCCGCCGAATCCGGAGCCGATGATGAGCACGTCGAAGTCGGTGGGGTCACGGTGGGCTACCATGAAAAACATTCTAACGTTCATTGTCACATCAAGTGACGTGGGTCTCCCGGTAGCCCGACTGACGGCGTTCCGGCCGTCGGGGCATCCCGTCACCGATGGACGGTGAGCCCCACCTTCTGAAACTCCTTGAGGTCGGAGTAGCCGGCCTTCGCCATCGAACGACGCAGTGCGCCAACAAGATTCAACTCGCCAAACGAGTTGGCGGATGGCCCCGAGAGGACCTGTTCGAGGGTCGTCCGCTCGTCGGGGATCGCAACTTGCAGCAGCGCCCCCCGCGGGGTGTCCGGATGCGCCGCCGCCGACGGCCAGTACCAGCCACGCCCTGGCGCCTCGACGGCCGCGGCCAGCGGCGTCCCGAGCACCGCCGCGTCGGCACCGCACGCAATCGCCTTGGCGAGGTCACCCGAGTCGTGGATGTCGCCGTCGGCGATGACGTGCACGTACCGCCCGCCGGTCTCGTCGAGGTAGTCGCGGCGCGCCGCAGCGGCGTCGGCGATCGCCGTCGCCATCGGCACCCCGATACCGAGCACCTCGCCGGTGGTCGTGGCCCCTGCGGTGGAGCCGTATCCGACAATGACACCCGCTGCACCTGTGCGCATCAGATGCAACGCGGTGCGGTGATCGTGGACGCCGCCGGCGATGACGGGGATGTCGAGTTCGGCGATGAAGGTCTTGAGGTTCAACGGATCTCCGGAACCGTTGGCCACATGCTCGGCCGAGATGATGGTGCCGTGCACCACCAGGATCTCCACTCCCGCGGCCACCAGCGCCGGCGTCAGCTCGGGTGCGTGCTGCGGGCTGACCCGCACCGCCGTGGTCACACCGGCCTCGCGGACCGTGGCCACCGCGCGCGCGAGCAGGTCTGGGTCGAGCGGCGCGGCATGCAGTTCCTGCAGCCGGCGCACCGCCGCTTGCGGGTCCGGGTCGGTGGTGGCGATCTCGACGAGCTCGGCGATCTTCTCGTCGACGTCGCGATGCCGTGCCCACAATCCCTCTCCGTTGATCACCCCGAGCGCACCGAGCCGGCCCAGTTCGATGGCCGCTTCCGGCGACACCAGGGCGTCGGTCGGATGACTCAGGATCGGCGCGTCGAACCGGTAGGCGTCGATCTGCCATGCGGTCGAGACGTCCTTGGACGAGCGGGTCCGTCGGGACGGCACGATACTGATGTCGTCGAGCTCGAACGTCTGCCGTGCCGTCCGACCCATGCCGATGTCCACGAGATCACGCACCCTTGCGCCTTTCTGTCCGGCCCACGATCCGATGCGGACGTGGGCCCCGAGGTCCGGAGACCGGGAGAAGTTGAGATCGGGAGAACTTGCCGGGAACTCAGCGAGAATAGTAGTTCGGTGCCTCGGCGGTGAGAGTGATGTCGTGTGGATGCGACTCCTTGAGACCCGCCGCCGTGATCTGGACGAACTGCGCCTGCTGCAGTTCGGGAATCGAACTCGCACCGGTGTAGCCCATTGCCGCGCGGAGTCCACCCACGAGTTGGTGGATCACCTGGGTCAGCGGTCCGCGGAACGGCACCCGCCCCTCGATGCCCTCGGGCACGAGCTTCTCCTCGTTGAGGACGTCGTCCTGGAAGTAGCGGTCCTTGGAGTAGGACTTGGCTTGCCCACGACCCTGCATCGCGCCCAGCGATCCCATGCCGCGGTAACTCTTGAACTGCTTACCGTTCACCAGGACCAGATCGCCGGGAGCCTCGGCAGTGCCGGCCAGCAACGACCCGAGCATCGCCGTCGACGCGCCGGCAGCCAACGCCTTGGCGATATCGCCGGAGTACTGCAGGCCACCGTCGGCGATGACGGGGACGTCGGCCCGCTGACAGACGGTCACGGCCTCGAGGATCGCGGTGATCTGCGGGGCACCGACACCGGCCACGACGCGGGTGGTGCAGATCGACCCCGGCCCGATGCCGACCTTGACCGCGTCGGCACCGGCGTCGACGAGCGCCTGGGCGGCCTCGCGCGTGGCGATATTGCCCCCCACGACCTGTACCCGGTCGCCCGTCTCGGCCTTGAGTTTGGCAACCATGTCGAGCACCAGCCGATTGTGCGCGTGTGCGGTGTCGACGATGATCACGTCGACACCCGCGTCGGTCAGGGCCATCGCACGATCCCACTGGGCCTCGCCGGTTCCCACGGCCGCACCGACGAGCAGCCGGCCGTCGGCATCCTTGGTGGCAAACGGATGCTGTTCGGTCTTGACGAAGTCCTTGACGGTGATCAGCCCGGTCAGTTTGCCGTTGCCGTCGACGATCGGCAGCTTCTCGATCTTGTGGCGGCGCAACAACCCCAGCGCGGCCTCGGCCGAGACACCCTCCTGGGCGGTGATCAGCGGCGCCTTGGTCATGACCTCGGCAACCGGCCGGTCCTGGTCGACCTCGAACCGCATGTCGCGGTTGGTGATGATGCCGACGAGCTCACCGGTTCCGTCGACGACGGGCAGCCCGGAGATGCGGTACCGAGCGCACATGGCGTCGACCTCGGCGAGCGTGTCCCCCGGCGAGCAGGTCACCGGATCGGTGACCATGCCGGCCTCCGACCGTTTGACGGTCTCGACCTGAGCGGCCTGGGACTCGATGGACAGGTTGCGGTGCAGCACGCCCATTCCGCCCGCGCGCGCCATGGCGATGGCCATGCGTGCCTCGGTGACGGTATCCATCGCCGAACTGACCAGCGGCACGCGCAGGGAAATGTTCCTGGTCAGCCGGGACGATGTATCCGCCTCACTCGGGACCACATCCGAAGCCGCGGGCAGCAACAGGACATCGTCAAAGGTGAGACCGAGCATTGCCACCTTGCCGGGATCATCTCCACCGGTGCGAACGTGTGTCATCCGTTCATGGTATCCGGCGATCGCGGCGCCAACCCAATGCGACGATCCGACCCATGCCGCCACCGCGGAGTCGGCGCCGTCGATCTGTGGAACCGATGCGGCGCTGGTCACGTGAAATCGGTTACGGTGGAGTCGTGCGTGACCACTTGCCACCCGGCCTCCCACCCGACCCCTTCGCCGATGATCCCAGCGATCCCGCGTCGGCGTTGGATTCGGTCGAGCCCGGCATCCCACTCGACGAGAACGAGCGGGTCGCGGTCGAGGAGGACCTCGCCGACCTGGCAGTATATGAAACGCTGCTGGCCCATCGCGGCATCCGCGGCCTCGTCGTCGTCTGCGAGGACTGCCACGAAGATCATTACCACGACTGGGATATGTTGCGCGCCAATCTCTTACAACTTCTGATCGACGGTACCGTGCGCCCGCACGAACCAGCTGTCGACCCACGTCCCGACGACTACGTCACCTGGGACTACTGCCGCGGCTACGCCGACGCATACGCACAGCTCGGCGGCGAGCGCTGAGCTAACTCGGCGGCACCACCGTCGAGGTCTGAGCCGAGGTCGGCGTCGGTGTCGTCGGAGCCGGACTGGTCGGCGTCGTGGACGTCGGCGGGGTCGTGGTCGTCGGTGTGGTCGACCGATCAGACGTCGGCGGGGTGGGACTGCCCGACTGCGGGGACGTCGAATCGGGTGCGGTGGTGGCGGGACCCGGCGCCCGCGAGCTCTGCCCGGGGGCACCGGACTCGTCGGCACGCAAGCGGCTGATCCACTGATTCATCTGCTCGCGGGTCTGCGCGTCGCGCACCGGCCCCATCTTGGTCTGGGCACGCGCGATGAGCTGCTGCGCCTGGACCATGTCGCCCGAGGCGAGCGCGGCCTCGGCCTGTTCGAGGTCGGAGCGCACATCGTAGGCCGCCTGCGTCTCCGAGGCCTTGTCGGCGAATACGACCTTCTTGACACTCCAGAGCGAGTCGCCCGGCTGAGCACCTTCGCTGACGACGGTCAGACCGGCAACGGCGACCACGGCGATCGCGGCCGCGCCGGCGATCACCCGCAGTCCGCGACCTACGCGCGTGCCGCGGCGCGGTGCGCCATCGGTCGCCATCGCGTGCTCGACCTCCGCGATACCGGGCAGCAGCGGCGCCGGCTCGGCGAGGACATCGTGGCGCCAACCCGAAAGCAGTGCTGCCAACTGGTATTCGGTGTCATCTCGCGTCGGGGTGGGCACGTCATGTGAGAGCGCATCGAGAAATGCGTCGTCGAAGTGCAACTGTCGTAAGTCGATGTGCTCAGTTGGGTCGGCGTCCGGCATCGGCCGACGCCGATCATGCTCGTCGTTCATTGCGTCGTCCACCTGCCTTCCTCAGCTCGTCTTTCAGTTTTGCCAGTGCTCGATGCTGGGCGACTCGCACTGCCCCCGGAGTACTGCCGACCGCGTCGGCCGTCTCCTCCGCCGACATCCCGACCACCAGCCGCAACACGAGGATCTCGCGCTGCTTGTCGGGCAGCACCGACAACAGCCGGCGCATGCGCCGACTGACGTCGGAGTCCAGCGCCACCTCCTCGGGCCCGCCGAGAACCGTGGTGACGTCGGGGACGGCGTCGACCGGGTCGGCCTTGACCCGCCCCGCCACCCGCATCGCATCGGCGACCTTGTGCGCGGCGATCCCGTATACGAAGGCCATGAACGGCTTGCCCTGATCTTCGTATCGGGGCAGCGCGGTCATCACCGCCATCAACGCCTCCTGCGCAACATCATCCGCGGAGAACAAATGACGCTCTCCGACACCGATTCGCCCTCGGCAGTAGCGCAGGATGGGCTCGTGCACACTCTCGAGAACCGACGTGAGAGCCACGCGATCGCCCTGCCTTGCGGCGCGGACGGCGGCGTCCAACTCATCACCCGTCAATTTCATCGTCAGTCGAGATCCCCGCGTTACATATCGTGTGGCGGACTCACCAGGTCCGATGTGGCGGGCCGCAACGACCCGGATGGCGACGCCCGCGACCGGGGACTGCGGTGGCGGGGCGGCGAACCCCAAACACCTTAGCGATCGTTGTGCGACCTCACGAACGGCATGCCCCGGGCGTGTAGGAATCGATATAGATCGTTGACCGCCGCCACCGTCTGCGCAGACGTGTCGCCCAGCCCCTGTTGTAACGACAGCGCGGCCCACTGTAGCGGCCTCAGGCCGGCTTCGGCGGACGCATCGCCCAGCGCGATCGCGGCCTGCATCGCCACCTCTGCATGTCCGGTTGCCGCCTGCGCTGCCGCGACGATCAGTCCGGTCTTGATCCGATGCCGTTGAGTACCGCCGTCGGCCCGGTCGGCCAGCATCGCCGTCGCCCGTTGCCCGGCGTCGAGCGCGGCATCCGGGTCATCGGAGTAGATCGCCAGCTCGGCGCGGACCCACAGGGCACGCAACCGGCAGCGGGCGTCGGTGAGCCACGGGGCGTCGGCGCCAGATGGCGAACCCTCGGCAAGTTCGTCGGCCCGATCGAGCAGCCGCCGCGCCGCCCCGAATCGGCCGAGGCCCAGGTTGTCTGCAGCAAGATTGATCAGCGCGTCGCATGCGGCCGCACGCGCCCACGCGGAGCGCCCGGGCATGTCAGCGCCGGCCAGCAGTAACGCGTGGCCGTCGCGGATCAGAGCGTCGCGGTGACGCCCGGCCTGCCGGTACAACGACGCCGCAGTACTGCATGCGAGGGACGCGACCGGCCGGTCGCCGACGACGCGGGCGTCGGTGACCACCGCGGCCAGCGCGGTCAATGCCGCCGCCCCACGGCCGTGAGCGCCGGCCGCCACCGCCGCCGACCACCGGGCAACAAGCTCGTCACCAGCGAGAACGTGGCCGGCGTCACGCCCTCCCGACGCAGTTAGCATGAATTTAACCTGGCGTCACAAATGTTAAAACCCGCAGCGACATAAACGCCTGATGACATCATTGTTTCGCTCAGGTTAATCGATAATCTTGGCGGTCGTCGTCGCATCATTTACCGACACCCTCCCATTCCACTTCTTGTGTGCGATCACCTGCTGTTCAGACGCATATTTGCAGGACATGAGCACCTGACGGCGCCCCGCTGCCGCGTCGTGCTAGTACGAAGCCGACGGCTAACCGTGCGTTAACAATGCCGGAATCTTTGGAATCATTTCGCCGTGATTGACGGTATTGACGCCGTTTCTCCAGCCCGCTTAATGTTCTCTTGCGCCACCGGAAAAGACCCTCGGCAGCTCATCTGCCGAGACTTTCCGACCCGGACTGACGCGGACCATGCCATGACCGAGGCCCACGAAGTCGGGTTCCACGTCCTGCAGAAGGAGATGCTGCCATGCCCCAGCCCAACCACCTCCCCGGCCCCAATGCAGATGTCTGGGACTGGCAGATGCACGGCCTGTGCCGTGGCGTCGAGTCGTCGGTGTTCTTCCACCCCGACGGTGAGCGCGGCCGAGCCCGAGCGCAGCGCGAGCGGCGTGCCAAGGAGATGTGCCACCAGTGTCCGGTGATCGCCCAATGTCGCGAACACGCACTGGCCGTCGCCGAACCCTACGGAATCTGGGGCGGGCTGTCGGAGTCCGAACGCAGCATGCTGATGAAGCGGCGCGTCGGTCGCCGCATGGCCAGCTGAACCACAACCGACGAGAACCACAACGCGGCCGGCGAGAGCCACCGAACCAAAAACGCCGGGGTGGTCACCAGATGGTGACCACCCCGGCGTCGTGTTCGCGCCATCACGGCCCGATCCGCCACGCGCCGAGGCGCTGCTCAGTGGGCGTGGCCGTGACCGTGATCGGCCCCGGCAGACTCCTCGGGCTTGTCGACGATGGCGGTCTCGGTGGTGAGAACCATGCGAGCAACCGACGCCGCGTTGACCACTGCCGAACGGGTGACCTTGACCGGATCGATGATGCCCTCGGCGATCAGATCGCCATAGCTCAGGGTCGCGGCATTGAAGCCCTCTCCCGCGGCCGCCTCGGCGACCCGATTGACCACGACGGCACCGTCGACACCCGCGTTGGACGCGATCCAGAACAGCGGGGCCTTCGCCGCGTCCCGGACGACCCGAACGCCGAGCGCCTCATCTTCGGGAAGTCCGGCCGCGAGATCGTCGAGCACCGACGCAGCCTGCACAATGGCCGAACCGCCGCCGGCGATGATCCCCTCTTCGACAGCGGCCTTGGCCGCCGCGACGGCATCCTCGACACGGTGCTTACGCTCTTTGAGATCCGTCTCGGTGGCAGCACCGACCCGGATGACCGCGATACCGCCGGAAAGCTTCGCCAACCGCTCGGCCAGCTTCTCGCGGTCCCAGTCGGAGTCACTGTTGTCGATCTCCCGGCGCAACTGTGCGGCGCGATCGGCGATGGCCTCCGAGGTGCCGCCGCCCTCGACGATCGTCGTCGTGTCCTTGGTGACGACGACGCGCCGGGCCGAACCCAGCAGATCGAGCTCGGCACCGGCCAGGCTGAGGCCGATGTCAGACGAGATCACGGTGCCACCGGTGACCACCGCCAGATCATCCAGGAACGCCTTGCGGCGGTCACCGAAGAACGGCGCCTTGACCGCGACCGCCTTGATCGTCTTGCGGATCGAGTTGACCACCAGCGTCGACAGCGGCTCGCCCTCGACGTCCTCGGCGACGATCAGCACCGATCGGCCCGCTTTGACAATCTTCTCCAGCAACGGCAAGAAGTCCGGCAGCGAACTGATCTTGTCGCGGTACAGCAGCACCAACGTGTCCTCGAGGACCGCTTCCTGCGCGTCGGCATCAGTGACGAAATAAGGTGACAGATAACCCTTGTCGAACTGCACTCCCTCGGTGACCTCGAGGTCGGTACTCAGACCCGAACCCTCCTCGACGGTGACCACACCATCGACACCGACGGTCTCCATGGCCTTACCGACCATCTCGCCGACCTCGCCATCACGCGAAGACACGGTCGCGATCTGGGCGATCCCCTGCTGACCCGCCACCGGCGTCGAACGACGCAAAAGCTCCTCGCTCAGCGCGTCCGCAGCCTTGCCGATACCCACACCCAGCGAGATCGGCCCCGCGCCGGCAGCGACGTTGCGCAATCCGGCCGCCACGATCGCCTGCGCCAGCACGGTCGCCGTGGTGGTGCCGTCCCCGGCAACGTCATTGGTCTTGGTCGCCACCGACTTGACCAGCTGCGCCCCGAGGTTCTCGAACGGATCCTCCAGGTCGATGTCGCGGGCGATGGTCACACCGTCATTGGTGACACTCGGTCCGCCGAAGGCCTTCGCCAGAACCACGTGACGACCACGCGGCCCCAACGTCACCTTCACGGTGTCGGTGAGCTGATTGATGCCGCGTTCGAGCGCGCGGCGCGCCTTCTCATCGAATTCGATCTGCTTTGCCATAAGTCTCTGCTTTCTGCGATCGCTCCGCGAATCGCGTGTGTTTGCGCATGTGTGCACTGCTCTTCGTCGTCGCCGGCGTCGTCGCTACGCTCCTCGCCGCTCCTCCTGCATCGCAGCGCGCGCAAACACTCTGTGGTTTGGGGGTTTTCTGTGTTTATCGATCGGTGAGGCAACTCCGCCCCGGGACCCCCTGCGGGGTACCGGGGCGGAGAGTCACGCTTGTCTCGCTGGTCCTACTTGCCGATGACCGCGAGCACGTCGCGGGCCGACAGGATCAGGTACTCCTCGCCGGCGTACTTGATCTCGGTGCCGCCGTACTTGCTGTAGATGACGGTGTCACCTTCCTTGACGTCGACCGGGACCCGATTGCCCTGCTCGGTCACCCGTCCCTCGCCGACGGCGATGACGGTGCCTTCTTGCGGCTTCTCCTTGGCGGTGTCCGGAATGACCAGACCCGACGCGGTGGTCGTCTCGGCCTCGACGGCCTGCACCAGGATCTTGTCCTCAAGCGGCTTGATATTCACGCTCGCCACGATGTGAGTCCTCTACTTTCTCATCCGAGAAAACGATGTACTTGTTGCAGATGAAACTGCACTTGGGGGCTCTGCCACAAACCTCGTCGTCGCGGGTGCCGAGGTTCACAACACAGTGCCTACTGGCACTCTATACATGCGAGTGCCAGCACTCAAGACTGGCGGGTGCAAAATCTCAACCCTGATCGCAAAGCTGCGGCACGGCATCGCAATCCTCGTCAGCCGGTGGCATCTCCCCCGACCTCGATGCCTGCGGCTGCGACCCCGGCGAGGCGAGGGCCGCACTGCGCCTGCCGAACCAGCTCACCGTGAGCGAACCGAGCAGGCCGACCACCGACAGGCCGCTGACCAGCCAGATCGCCGTCGTCATACCGCCGAGGAGCTCGCCGTGACGGGTCGGCTGACCCGAACTCGCCAAGATCGCCGTGACCACCGCCAGCATCACCGCACCCCCGATCTGAACGCTGGTGTTCACCAGTCCCGATGCCAGACCTTGTTCGTCGTCGTCGACACCGGCCGTGCCCTGAGCGGTCACCGACGGGAACGTCAACGCGAAACCGATGCCGAGCAGAACGATCGTCGGGAGCAGGAAGTTCACATATCCCATCCCGGGCTGCGCCCGCGCGAACCACAGGTAGCCACCCAGAAAGGCCGCGAAACCCCCCACCATCAGAAGCGGCGTGGGCACTCGGTCGAGCACTCGATCCATCCGGATCGCACTGGCCGCGACGATCAGCCCGGCAGGCAAGAAGGCCAGCGCCATCGCCAACGGTGTCCAACCCAGTGAGTCCTGCAGATACAGCGTCACCACGAACTGGAAGGAGACATACCCGCCGAACATCAACGCACCGGAGACATTCGCATGGACCAGCAGATAAGACCGCAGAATCCCCAGGCGCACAAGCGGATGGGGGTGCCGCACCTCGATGCCGACGAAGGCGATCGCCAATACCGCGGCGGCGACAAAGGTGCCGATCGTCGCCGCCGACGCCCAGCCGGCCGCCGGCGCCCGGACCACCGCGAACACCAGCAGCAACAGCGCACCGGTGCTGGTCACCGCGCCCAGCACGTCGAACTGCGCCCAGCGGAATTGCACCTGCTCACCCCGCGGCACGACGCGCAGTCCGGCCAGGAACAGCAACACCGCGACCGGGCCCGGGAACATCAGCGTGGCGCGCCACGACCATTCGGTCAGCAACCCGCCGAACACCAGACCGAGCGAGAAGCCGCTGGCGCCGCACACCGTGTAGATACTCAGCGCCCGATTACGCGCAGGCCCCTCCGCGAAGGTCGTGGTGATGATCGACAGACCGGCCGGAACGGTGAACGCCGCGGCCACGCCCTTGATGAATCGCAGCGCCACGATCAGCATCTCGATGTCGACGACCGCGCTGGCCACCGACGCGATCGCAAACACCGCCAGCGCACCGAGGAACACCCGCCGGCGGCCGAGAAGGTCGCTGACACGGCCGCCGAGCAGGAGCAATCCGCCGTAGCCGAGTACGTATCCGCTGACGATCCACTGCAGTTGACTCTGTCCCAGGTCCAGGTCGGCGCCGATCGAGGGCAGCGCCACCCCGACCATCGACACGTCGAGCCCGTCGAGGAACAACGCACCGGCCAGGACGACAAGCAGAAGCCACGTCCGCCCCGGCCAGCCGGAACCACTGGTCACGTGCCCCGCCGCGACATGTCCGGCCGGATCGGGCTGCCCGGAAAGCGTTTCCGGGGCACGCGGCGGCCCCGTGCGCCTGCTTGCGTCGGAAAGGTCCGAAGACTTGCGATCTGTGAATGCCATGCGCTGACTATATGCACTCGCATCTAATGCGTCTACATTACTTGAGATCACATTGGTTTCCCACGCATGATCTCGTTCCCGGTGATAGTCTGCGGCCATGAGCACGACGGCCGGACGAGAGGCAACGGGGACCGCCACGAGCAGCCCCGACCTGGGCTCAGACGGATCAGACCCAGACGCCTTGACCTCTGACGAACTGGCGGTCGCATGGCACGACCTCTCGGTGCGATTCCACCGCATCCAGTGCACCCTCGATCGTGAGCTCCAGGCCAACCACCAGCTCTCGTCGAGCGAGTTCGAGGTCCTCGAACTTCTTTGGGCGGCAACAGATCACACACTTCGCATGAGCGATCTGGCGGGCCGGGTACACCTCACCCAGAGCGCGTTGTCAAGGGTGGTGAGCCGTCTGGACAAGGCCGGACTCGTCGACCGCACCATGTGTGCCACCGACCGCCGATCGGTATTCGCCGCGCTGACCGACGCCGGGTCGCAACGCTACGGGCAAGCACGTCCGACGCAGCGTCGCGTGCTGGCGCAATCACGCGTCAACTGTCCGGAGATGTCGGCCTGCACCCCGACGGAGCCGTCCCGGTCCTGACGATCACAGTTGTGAGATCTGCACACTCATTCCGGGGTCGGTGGCCACGGTCAGCGGTGAGGGTGCGGCCCCGCCTGCGATGACGTGGGCGCCGAGCGTCGCGATCATCACGCCGTTGTCGGTGCAGCGCCGCGGACTGGGAACCCGCAAAGTGATACCTGCTGCCGCACAACGTTCTTGAGCCAGTGACCGGATTCGCGAGTTGGCGGTCGCCCCACCGCCGAGGACGAGGGTGTCGACGCCGAGATCGGCGCACGCGCGAATCGCCTTCATCGTCAACACGTCGGCCACCGCTTCCTGAAACGACGCGGCCACATCGGCGATCGGCACCTCGACACCATCACGACGACACTTCTCCACATACCGTGCGACCGCGGTCTTGACCCCACTGAAGGAGAAGTCGTACCGGGAGTCGCGCGGGCCGGTCATACCGCGCGGAAATGCGATGGCGTTCGGATCTCCTTGCGCCGCAGCCATGTCCAGAGCCGGCCCGCCGGGAAAGCCGAGGCCGAGAAGCCGGGCGACCTTGTCGAAGGCCTCCCCGGCCGCATCGTCGACGGTGGTGCCCAGTTCGATGATCGGCGCGGCGAGATCGGTGACATGCAGCAGGTGCGTGTGGCCGCCGGAGACCAGCAGGGCCACACATTCGGGCATCGGGCCGTGTTCGAGGGTGTCGACGGCGACGTGACCACCGAGGTGATTCATCGCATACAGCGGCACATCCCACGCCAGCGCATAGGCCTTTGCGGCGGCGACCCCGACCAACAGCGCCCCGGCCAGGCCCGGCCCGATGGTGACGGCGATGGCGTCGGGCCGGTCGATCCCGGCGGCGCCGCGGGCGCGACGCATCGTCGGCACGATGGCCTCGAGGTGTGCGCGCGAGGCGATCTCTGGCACCACTCCCCCGAACCGCGCGTGTTCGTCGACGCTGGAGGCCACCTCGTCGGCCAGCGGAACCGCACGGCCGGGCTCGGTGCCGACGCCCGGTTCCCAGGCGACGATGCCGACCCCGGTCTCATCACATGAGCTCTCGATACCCATCACGATCATGTGTGTTCACCATTCTGCCGGTCGGTCGGGACGAGTGAGTCGTCGACGCCCGCGCGCCCGGAGGCCGACGACCGGATCATCGTGTAGGCGTCGGCACCGGATGGCTGGTAGTAGCCGCGCCGGACTCCCGACCTGACAAAGCCGTTGCGCTCGTAGAGGGCAATCGCGGTGTCGTTGTCCACCCGGACCTCCAAGAAGACCGGTGCATCGACGGCATCGGCCACCCCGAGCAGCGCGGCGAGCAGCGCGCGGCCGTAACCACGGCCGCGGTGGGTGGGTGCGACCGCGATCGTGTGGATCTCGCATTCGTGATCACCCCCGGAGCCGAGGGTGGAGATCCCGGCGTAACCGACGGCCGACCCGCCGAACTCTTCGCGGGCGGCAAAGTACCGGTTGTACGGCGCATTGAGCTCGGCACGGAATGCCGTTGCGGGCCAGGGTGAATCACCGGCGAACATCTCCTTCTCCAGCGCCGCACACCGCGGGATGTCGCGGTAGTCGAGGGCGTCGATGAGCAGGGAGCCGGTACTCATGGGGCACTCACCGTCCGAGTGCGATGGTCTTGTCGTTCCACCGCGTCGGGCCTGCGCAAGTACAGCGGCACCAAGGGGCCTGGCGCCGCACAGGTCGCCGACGCGTGCTCGGCGACGCCGAGCAGGGCTCCCACCCGCGGCACGGTGACCACCGGATCGTCTCCCGCCCAACCAGTCTGGCGCAGATGCGAAGCGGAACCACCGACCGCGTCGACCTTCACCTCGGCGAGCCGGTCGGCCACCACCGCGGGCGCGCTCACCTCGGGACCGCTCACCCGCGTGCGCCCGCCGTCGGAGTACAACGCCCAATACACCTCGCGGCGGCGCGCATCGGTGACCACGAGCACCGAGTCGGCACGCGGGTCCCGGGCGCCCGCGGCGAGTGCGATCGCATCGAGCGAGCACACCCCGAACACCGGAAGTCCCAGTGCATCACCGAATCCCGCCCCGGTCGCCATGCCGACCCGCAACCCGGTGAACGGTCCGGGACCGGTTCCGACGACCACGGCGTCGAGTTCGTCTCGACCGATCCCCGCCTCGTCGAGCACCTCGGCGACGAGGGTCGTGAGGATCTCAGCGTGGCGGCGACCATCGGAGACCGCGCGGGCGGCCAGGACCCGCACCTCGGGTGCGCCGGCCGGAACCGTCGTGACGCGGCCGAGGCCGGTGACGACGGTGTCGGTGGCGGTGTCGATGGCCAGCACGATCCGCGGGTCACGTACCACCAGTTGCAATGTACTCACAGATGATTCACCCATTCCCAACTCGCATGCCGCACATCGGTATCGGGGTCGCGGACCAGACGCACCAGCAGATGCCGGTCGGCAAGCCGCTCGACGACCCCCTCGCCCCATTCGACCACCACCACGGCGTCGGTGATGTCGGTGTCGAGATCGAGCGCGTCGAGTTCTTCGAGACCACCGAGCCGATAGGCGTCGACGTGGATCATCCCCGGCCGTCCCGCCTCCCCCGCACGGTGCTCGCGCGCGATGATGAAGGTCGGCGACGAGACCGCGCCCACCACTTGCAGTCCACGCCCGATGCCGCGCGCGAGCGCGGTCTTGCCCGCCCCGAGCGGCCCGTCCAGGATCACCAGATCGCCGGCGGAAAGTTCTTGTGCCAGTTCCTCTCCCAATGCCTCGGTGTCGGTGACGTCGGGCAGTTCCCGGGTGCTCACGCGCGCGCCTTCCGCTGCCACCAGCGGCGGCGGCGCCGGACGGGGGCAGGCGGGGCGGCCGGCCGTGGCGGACGGGCCCGTTCGACGAGTTCGGCGATCGCATCGGTGACCCGGTCGGGTGCCTCGATCGGCACCATGTGTCCGGCACCCTCGACGACCTCGAGCCGGCAGTGCACCCCGAGTTGTTCGTGGAGGAACACCGAATTGGGCAGCGGGGTCATCCGATCCTGGTCACCGCAGATCACGACCGAGGGGACCTGCCCGAGCATCGGCAGACCCGGCGACTCGTCGTGACGTTCGAGCGCGTTCAGGAAGTTCACGATGGTCGCAATCGGGGTGTTCTGGATCATCTTCTCCACCGCGCGGCCCGCCGCCGGACTGTGGAAGTCCGCGCCGAAACTCGCTACCACCAGGACCGGTTCGAGGATGAGCCGCGTCAGGTCCCGGCCGGCCTCGATGACGCGTGGGGTGTGGCGAGCGGCCACCGCGAACGCGTCCAGCAGCGGATTACGCAGTCCCCGACCGATTCCCTCCTCGGTCAGGCCACTGGCCGCGGTGGCCACCAGCGCGACCCCCACGACCGGTCCACCGGCAGCGAAGAGCGCGGGATTCCTGCGCCCCAACGCCATCAGCGCCATACCGCCCATCGAATGCCCGACGAGCACCACGGGACCGTTCGGCGCGAACGTGTCGATCACGGCGCGCGCGTCATCGGCGAGCTGTTCGATCGTGGCGGTCTCCGCCGTGGCGGCATCGCTGTGTCCGTGGCCGCGATTGTCGTAGAACACCATGCGCATTCGGCGTCCGGCCCAGGCCTCGGCGAGCGCGTACCGCTGGAAATGCCACGCCGCCAGCCGCAGGCTGAATCCGTGCACGAAGACCACGGTGAGCTCGGGGATGTCGTCGGCGCCCAGGCCACCGAGGTCGACGGTCCGCACCGCGAGCCGGACCCCGTCGTCGGCCGTCACGGTCGATGCGGCGTCGGCGTACATGGCGGTGAAATCGATTCCGGCGTACGGGTCGCCGGCCTTGCGCATCCCACGCCGGGTGGCGGTGCGGGCCGCGCCGGCCGCGGCCAGCCCGCCCAGGGTGGCCAAACCCGCGGCCGGTCCGCCGCGTTGGGCCGAGCTCACCACTGTGCCCCCGCCTCCGGCCGGCCGGTCGTATAGCTGAGCTGCGCCCGCCCGCCGATTCGGGACAGGATCTCGTAGTCGATGGTGCCGATGGCCTCGGCCCAGTCCTGTGCCGTGGGACCGCCGCCGGCTCCCGTCCCGAACAGTTCGACCGCATCGCCTTCGGCCACGTCACCGCGGTCGGGGCCGAGATCGACGACGAACTGGTCCATGCAGACGCGGCCGACCTGGTCGAACATGCGACCATTGATCCGGACCCGCAGCCGCCCCGAGGCGAGTCGGGGTACGCCGTCGGCGTATCCGGCCGGAATGACCGCGATGGTGGTCGCCCCCTCGGACACCCACGTATGACCGTACGAGACGCCTTGTCCGGCAGGGATTCTCTTCACCAACGCCACCTCGGCGCGCAACGTCATGGCCGGGATCAGCCCGAAGTCACGACCCGGGATCGGCACCCCACCGTAGAGCGCGATGCCTGGTCGCACGAGGTCCCGTGCCAGGTCCGGACGGGTCAGTGCCGCAGGCGAATTCGCGATGTGGACGACCTCCGGTGCGGCGCCCACCCGGATGAGGTCGGCGCGCGCGTCGTCGAGCCGGGCCGCCTGCTGCGAGTTCAGCGGATGCTCCGGCTCGTCGCCGCGCGCCAGGTGACACATGAGCGCACGCACCCGCACGGCGTCATCGGCGACCGCCTTCGCGAGATCATCGGCGAAGTCCGGCCATTCCTCGGGTGCCACGCCGCTGCGCCCGAGCCCGGTGTCGAGTTTGACCGTCACGGTGGCCGTGGCGCCCGTCGTGCGGGCGGCCGCGACCACGGCCGCCAGCTGCCGCCGCGACGACAACGCCAGATCGAGGTCGGCGTCGATGGCGGCGGCGAAGTCGGCACTGTTGGTGTGCAGCCACGACGTGATGTGGGCGCCGATACCCGCCGCGCGCAGCGCGAGTCCCTCCGCGATCACCGCCACGCCGAGTTCCGCAGCCCCGGCGGCCAGCGCGGCGCGCGCGACCGGGACCGCACCGTGCCCGTATCCATCGGCCTTGACCACGGCGATCACCCCGGCGCCGGATGCATCACGTACCACGCCCACGTTGTGGGCGATGGCGTCGAGGTCGACGGTGGCGGTGAGCGCTGAGGTGGTCATCGCCGACCATTGTCCCAGATCGGCCGGGGCCGGGCGGGACACCCATCCGCAGGCCGGGTCATCCGTGTCACGCGTCGACTGCCCGATCACGAGTCGGCGAGCAACGCCCGGATCGCCGGACGCAGCGCGCCCAGCAGGGTCGACGCGCCGATCGGAGCGCCCTGCGCAGCCAGCGCCGCGGCATGCGCGTGCACTCGCGCGGCGGCCGCGCCCGCCCAGATGGGCGGCAGGCCGGCGGCCAGCAGGGCCCCGGCGATCCCCGACAAGGTGTCACCGGCGCCGGCCGTGGCCGCCCACGACGATCCGGCGTCGTTGCCGAAGACGACGCCGTCGGACTCGGCGACCAGGGTGATACGCCCCTTCAGCAGGATGGTCACCCCCCAGCGCCGGGCCAGCCCGGCGACCGCACCGAGCCGGTCGGCACCCACGGGCTGACCGGTCAGCCGGGCGAATTCACCCGCGTGCGGGGTGAGCAGGGTCGGCGCGTCACGACCGACGACGAGGTCGTGGTGCTCGGCGACGAGGGTGAGCGCGTCGGCGTCGAGCAGTACCGGCAGATCGGTGGCCAGGATGGTGCGCAAGGTGTCCAGCGCGGCATCATCGGTGCCCGCACCGGGCCCGATCATCCACGCCTGCACCCGGCCCGCCTCCGACAACTCTGGTGCGGCAACGACTTCCGGAAAGTGCGCGACCACCTCGGCATGCGCCGAACCCACAAAGCGCGTCATCCCCGACGTGGCGGTCACCGCCCCGCCGGTCGAGAGGATGGCCGCACCCGGAAAACGATGCGACCCGGCGATCACGCCGACGACGCCCTGGGTGTACTTGTCGTCGTGGGTGCCGGGGATCGGCCACGCCTCGGCGACCTCGGCATCACGCAGCGAATAGAGGAACGGTCCGCCCTGACGTCCGAGCTCGCCGCGAATCCCGATGTCCACCAACTCGATCCGGCCGCACTGCGGCGCCGCGAGCAGATGCGCGTTGCGCAGCACCCCGAAGGTGACCGTGATGTCGGCCCGCACCGCAGGCTGATGGACCTCGCCCGTGTCGGCATCCACCCCGGACGGCAGATCGACCGCGACGACCCTCACCTCCGGGTCGAGCGCACCGAACACCTCGGCGGCGTTGGGACGCAACGGCCCCCGGCCGCCGATGCCGACGACCCCGTCGACGACGACGTCGAGATCGGCGGGCAGTTTCTCGACGACACGCCCGCCACGACGCCGCAGCGCCGCGAGTCCGGCCGGATGCGCCTTTCCCGGTTCGAGCAGGACGGCCGCCACGTCGACACCGCGCCGGGCGAGCTCCGCCCCGGCGAACAGCGCATCGCCGCCGTTGTCGCCCGCACCGACCACCAGGCCGACCTTGCGCCCGTAACACCCATCGTCAGAACGGAATTCACTGATCACAACGTGCGCGACGCCGTACGACGCACGCCGCATCAGGGTGCCGTCGGTCAGCAGGTCTCCGGTGGCCCGCTCGGCGTCGCGGACCTCGTGCGCGGTGAAGTGGTTGACCGGCATCGCTGAACCTATTCGACCGTGACCGACTTGGCGAGGTTACGTGGTTTGTCGACGTCGTAGCCGCGCGCCTGCGCGACACTGGCGGCGAACACCTGCAGCGGCACCGTCGAGACCAACGGCTGCAACAGCGTCGGCGTCTTGGGGATGGGAATGAAGTGGTCGGCGACCGACCGGGCCGACTCGTCGTCGTCCTCGGCGATCACGATGGTGACCGCACCGCGCGCCTGGATCTCGCGAATGTTGGAGACCATCTTCGAGTGCAGCACCGCCCGTCCGTCCGGCGACGGCATGATGACGATCACCGGCACCCCGTCCTCGATGAGCGCGATCGGCCCGTGCTTGAGCTCACCGGCGGCGAATCCCTCGGCGTGCATGTAGGCGAGTTCTTTGAGTTTGAGTGCGCCCTCGAGCGCCACCGGATATCCGACATGGCGGCCGATGAACAGCACGGTGTTGTGATGAGCCAGCGAATGAGCGAGCTCGCGCACCGGCTCCATGGTTCCGAGCACGTCGCGTACCGCCTCGATCATCTGCTCCATCGCCGCGAATTCACGGCCCACCTCGTCGGCGTATTTGGTTCCGCGCGCCTGGGCGAGCGCGAGACCGACCATGTAGGCGGCCGCGATCTGGGCGAGGAAGCATTTGGTGGAGGCGACCCCGATCTCCGGGCCGGCGTGCGTGTAGAGCACGGCGTCGGATTCCCGGGGGATCTGCGCACCGTTGGTGTTGCAGATGGCCAGCACGCGGGCCTTCTGGTCCTTGGCGTGGCGGACCGCTTCCAGCGTGTCGGCGGTCTCACCGGATTGTGAGATCGCAACCACGAGCGTCGACCGGTCCAGCACCGGATCCCGGTAGCGGAACTCACTGGCGAGTTCTACCTCGACGGGCAGTCGCGTCCAGTGCTCGATCGCATACTTGGCGAGCATGCCGGCGTGATAGGCGGTCCCGCACGCAACCACGAAGACCTTGTCGACGTCACGCAGATCCTGATCGCTCAGCCGCTGCTCGTCGAGGACGATCCGCCCTTCCTCGAGATGTCCGAGCAGTGTGTCGGCGAGTGCGGCCGGCTGCTCGGCGATCTCCTTGAGCATGAAGAAGTCGTAGCCGCCCTTCTCGGCGGCCGCGAGATCCCAGTCGATGTGGAACGGTTTGCCCGCCCGCGGATTCTGATCGAAGTCGGTGATCGTGTAGCTGTCGGCGGTGATCACGACGACCTCGTCCTGACCGAGCTCGACCGCCTCACGGGTGTGCTCGATGAACGCCGTCACGTCGGAGGCGACGAACATCTCGCCCTGACCCACGCCCACGACCAGCGGTGTGGAGCGCCGTGCGGCGACGATGGTCCCCGGGTGGTCTGAATGGGTGAACACCAGCGTGAACGCGCCCTCGAGACGACGCAGCGCGCGGTACGCGCTTGCCACGAAATTCCCCGCTTCGGGTCCGTCGGCATATTCGCGTTCGACGAGGTGCACCGCTGTCTCGGTGTCGGTGTCGGAGGTGAACTCGATGCCCTCGACCTCGAGTTCGGTGCGCAGCGGCGCATAGTTCTCGATGATGCCGTTGTGCACGACGGCCAGCTTGCGATGTGAGCTCACATGCGGATGCGCGTTGCGATCGGTGGGCTGACCGTGCGTGGCCCACCGGGTGTGCCCCATCCCGGTCGTGCCGGTCAGTGCGTCCCGGCCGACCGTCGCGATCACCTTGTCGAGGTTCTCGAGCCGACCGGCCTTCTTCTCGACGGCGGTATGGCCGTGACCGTCGAGGATCGCCACACCCGCCGAGTCGTAGCCGCGGTATTCCATTCGCCGCAGCGCTTCGACCACGATGTCGAGGGCGTCACGCCCTCCCACATATCCGACGATTCCACACATAGAAGGTCAGGGTACCGGGATTCTGCGGGCGATCCGGCCACGTTGCTCCCGGGGTTTGGCTCCGAGCAGCCGTGAGATGTGATCCAGCTCGTGCTCGGGCTGCTCGGTGGGATCGACGATCACGCTCTTTTCGATCACCGCGGCCGGATCGGCGAAGCCGGCATGGTCGTCGTCGCCGGCCACGGTGTACAGCAGGAATCCGGTCACCAGGGCCCGCACCTGACGATGCGTGGTCTTGTCGGCGCCGTTGACACCCACCATCGACTTCCAGGTGCGGCGTTCGAGCAGTCCACGACTGGTCGCCGCAGGCAGCGTGCGCAACACCACATCGCCGCCGTAGGTCTGCGCCAGTGGCCGCGCATTGGCATCGAAGGTGTCCAGTTCGGTTCCGGCCGCCAAGATCAGGCCGGGGGCGCGCACCTGTGCCGCGGCAGCCGGGAGCAACGCGGTGCTCGGCGCGGGGAAGACCGCGACGACGCCGCGGGCCGGCAACGACGGTTGTCCCAGCAGTGGTTCGTCGGATGCCGCGATCACCGCGGCCGCCGCACCGAAGCCGTGGCCGACGAAGCCGGCCTTCGAGGGGTCGACGGTGATCTGTCCGTCGCCGAGCGGCGCGTGGGCGACCACGCTGAGCGCGGAGCGCATCTCGGCGGCGAGACCGGAGTCCGAGGGCGCGAGACCGCGGTGCCCGTCGGGCACCGCCACCACGAAACCCCATGAGGCCAGGTGATAGGCGAGGTCGCGGTAGCGGCTGCCACCGCAACGCCACGCGTGGCCGAACGCGATCGCGGGCAGCCGCGTGCCCTCGGCCGGCGTGAACACGCGGCCCTCGATCCCGACGATCCCGAGGTTTCCGGCCAGCACACGGTGCGGGCCGCGCCTCGTCAGCGCCTTGAACTGCTTGGCCGAAGGCTGGGACGGCTTGCTGGGTCGCTTCTTGCCGGGCACGGTGGACAGCCTATTCGTTCGAGGTCGTGACGTGCGGACTGGCCTCGGCCACGTCGGCGGGCAACAGGATTCGCGGGGTCGCGTTGTCGCACGCGTCGGCGGCGGTCTCGAGATCGGTACGCAGTTGCTGTACCTCGGTGCGGTGCGTGCGGTGATGATCGTCGAGGTCGGCCATCAGTCCCTGCTGGAGCGCGCTGTATGCACGTGAGGCCATCGTGAGACGGCCCACGGTGCCGCGCGCGAGGTGTTCGATCTGCTCGGCCGCGTTCACTGTTCACCCGCCAGTGCGAGGTCGGAGGTGGGGGCCTGCGATCTGGGCGCCTGCGATGGTGCCTGCGGTGATTGCGGAGCGGGCGCGGTCACGCCGGCCTCCTCCGTGGCGAGGGTGAACGGTACGTCGCCGACGGCGCCCGGTTCGGCCTCCACAGCGCCCGGTCTCACCTCCACAGCACCCGGTTTCACCTCGGCAGCGTCAGGTTCGGCGCCGACAGCGCCTGCTGTCGGCTTCTCCTCGAGCGGTGTCTCGCGTCCGTCGGGCCGTGCACGCCCGCCGGCCGGGTCGGACTGCCGGGAACGCGACCAGAGATTCTCGTCGTCGGCCGAGCGGTTGAGGACTCCGAGGATTGCCTCGATGCCGCGCTGGGTCTCGTGCGCGGTGGTCGTCAGCAACCCGATTCGCGAGGTGATGTCGGCCGCGATGAGCGCGGGCGGGGTGTGTCCGGACAGTACCGCTGCCGGGATTTCCGGCAGCGCGATCCCGGCCACCAGCGGCGTCGACAGCCGGGCCAGGGTGAGATACCAGGTCCGCAGGATCTGGTCGATCCCGCCGGCTGCGGCGTTCGTCGCATCGGCGACCGATCGCAGCACCGACAGGTCGCCTTCGGCGCGGCGCTGATGATCGATCACCAGGCTCACCGCAAGCGCACCTGCCCCGGACTGCCAGCCGCGATCGAGGCGCACCTGCTGTTCGGGCAGGCGATGCATCTGGTCGGCGACCACGCGATGTGCCGTGGCCAACCGTCGCGCGTCGGCCGACAGACCCGATACGTCGAACCGTCCGATCCGCGCAAGCACCGAGCGGACCTCGTCATCGGCGGGTACGGCCACCCCGACCACGCGGCCGACCGAGAGCACCGAGATCAGATCCTCGACACCGGCGACCGCCCGATCCCGCAGCACGACAAGGGTTTCCGACGGCTCAGGCACGGACTGCACCATCGTCGCCACCGGCCAGGCGGACAGTGCGTGCGGACTCGTCGTCGGCCGCGCGGATCTGGTCGAGGCCACGTGTGAGGGCTTCGGACAGGGCCGCAGCCGAGTCGGCCTGCGCGCGCAGGCCCTGCGCCAGTGCGCGGCCGATCGCGACGAACCGTCTACTCAGATCGCCGTGGTCGTCCTCGGCATCGGCCCAGGTTCCGAAGCGATGGTCGTCCAGGTCGCCCGCCGCCACCGCGAGGACCGTGGCGGTCTTCCGGTAGAAAGCGGCGACGGCCGCCACCTCGTCGGTCTCGACCGACACCCGTGAGTACTCCACTCACATCCCCCTCCCCTGGCCGGGCCCCGCTGTCGACCCGTTCATTGGACGCGCAGATGCCCGCTATGGTTCCCTTGCCCGATTCTTGCGTATCCGGCGCCGGCGCGCAGCAAAGTCGAGCGGGCGACTGTCCGAATGTCGCCGGACCTCAGATGTCGACGCCGTGGGCGCGCACCGCAGCGCGCAGCGCGGTCGGCCGCTGCCCCGTCGGCAGGTCGTCCACGAGTTCGAAGGCAGCGCCGATCAGCCGGGCACCGCCATCGGCTTCCTCGCTGTCACCGACCATGAGGGCGTCGGATCCGTCGATCCCGAGCGCATCGGTGGCGGCACGGAAGATCCGGGGGTCGGGTTTGACCACACCGACCTCATAGGACAGCGCATACGCCTCCACGGTGCCGCCAAGACCGTTCAGGGACAGCACTTTTCGCAGATCGAACGCGATGTTGCTGACGATGCCCACACGTATCTGCGTCGCCGCGAGCGTCCTGAGCACCGATGCGGTGTCCGGGAAGGGCACCCAGGAATGGGGATCGAGGACATGTTCGTACAGCGATTCGGCCTGCCCGGGCACATCCAGTCCCGAGGCGCGCAGTACCGAGATGTAGGCGCGCCGATGTTGCCCGGGGTCGAGATCGCGTCGCTCCCAAGCTTTTCGGTCATCGTCACCGATGTCGGCAGGCAATCCCACCGGCTGGGTCATCCGACGCACCAGCTCGGCCTGCTTGTCGACGTCGAGCGGCCGGCCCTGCGTGTCATGCAGATCGGTGAACCACTCGTCTCGTGCCTCGAAGCGGAACAGGGTGCCCGAGAAATCGAACAACACGGCGCGCGGGGTTCGGCCGCCGACGTCGCTCGTCGGCATCGGCCGCTCCGTCATGAGCCGACAGCCGAGACCACGTCGGCGACGCGGGTGGCGATGGCGTGTGCCAGGTCCGCGGACGGCGCCTCGACCATCACGCGCACGAGTTGCTCGGTACCAGAGGGGCGTAACAGAATTCGGCCGACGTCACCGAGCTCGGCGGCGGCCGCGGAGACCGCCGCGGTCACCGAATCGGCCTGCGCCACCACATGTTTGTCGGCGACTCGCACGTTGATCAGTTCCTGCGGCAGCACCGTCATGATCGTGGCCAGCTCGGCGAGACGGGCGGAACTCTCCACCATCTCGGCCATCAGCAGCAGGCCGGTGAGGATACCGTCGCCGGTGGTTCCCGACGTCGGGACCACGATGTGACCGGACTGCTCACCGCCGAGCGAATAGCCTCCCCGACGCAGCTCTTCGAGCACATATCGGTCGCCGACCGCGGTGGTGCGCAACGAGATTCCCGACTCGCGCATGGCAATGTGCAGGCCAAGATTGCTCATCACCGTGGCGACCAGCACGCCCTCGTGTAGCTGTCCGTGCCGATGCAGCGCGGTGGCCAGGATCGCCATGATGTGATCGCCGTCGACCAGCTGGCCCGTGGAATCGACTGCGAGACAACGGTCGGCGTCACCGTCGTGGGCCAACCCGAGGTCGGCCCCGTGTTCGAGCACGGCGGCCTGCAACTTGCCCATGTGGGTGGAGCCGCAGCCGTCGTTGATGTTGATGCCGTCGGGTTCGGCGTGGATCGGGATGACCGTCGCCCCGGCCGCGGCATATACCTGCGGTCCGATTTCGGAAGCGGCGCCGTTGGCGCAGTCCACGACGACCGTCAGGGACTCGAGGCGCACGGCGATCGCGGCGGCCAGATGTGCGGCGTAGCGCTCGGGCGCATCGGGGGCGTCGGAGAGCCTGCCGACACCTGCACCGGTCGGACGCGGCAGGTCCGTCTCCATGGCCGCGGCGATGCGATCCTCGATCTCGTCGTCGAGTTTGTGGCCGCCGGCGCCGAAGAACTTGATGCCGTTGTCGGGCATGGCGTTGTGCGATGCCGAGATCATCACACCGAAGGCGGCGCCGTAATCGGCGGTGAGGAAGGCAATGGCCGGGGTGGGCAGGACGCCGACCCGAATCGCGTCGACACCGGATGCGGCCAGACCGGCACAGACCGCCGCCTCGAGCATCTCGCCGGAGGCGCGGGGATCCCGGCCGACGACCGCACGCGGGCGTGGTCCGGTTCCGAGAACGAACGCGGCGGCCGAGGCCAGGCGCAACGCGAGCTCGGTGGTGAGCTCGGCGTTGGCCAGGCCTCGGACGCCGTCGGTTCCGAAAAGGCGTGCCAAGTCAGCGCTTGGAGTACTGCGACGCCTTGCGGGCCTTCTTCAGGCCGTACTTCTTGCGCTCGACCGCGCGCGGGTCGCGGGTGAGGAAGCCGGCCTTCTTGAGGGCCGGACGATCCTCGGGCGTGACCTCGATGAGGGCTCGGGCGATGGCCAGACGCAGCGCGCCGGCCTGTCCCGAGGGGCCGCCACCGACGAGCTTGGCGTTGACGTCGAACGACTCGGTGCGCTCGACGGTGACCAGCGGGGCCTTGATGAGTTGCTGGTGCACCTTGTTGGGGAAGTACTCCTCGATGGTGCGGCCGTTGAGCAGGAACTGACCGGAGCCCGGGAGCAGGCGCACACGGACGATGGCCTCCTTGCGGCGGCCGACGGTCTGGATCGGGCGGTCGAGTACGACCGGTTCGCGATCGTGGGACGGCTCGGCGACTGCGACAGCATCGACGTCGTAATCGTCGGCGGCCTGCTCGGCCGAACCGACGGCCTCGACGGCCTCGTCGACCGCGGTCTCGGCGGCCGCGACGTCGTCACCGGCAGCGGCCTGAGCCTGCGCAGCGTCCTCCACGGCGGCCTCGACGGCCTCGTCGGAAATGTTCTCGTTGCTCACTGGGCCACCTGCTTGATCTCGAAGGGGACGGGGCGCTGGGCCGCGTGGGGGTGATTCGGGCCGGCATAGACCTTCAGCTTGGACGCCATGGCGTTTCCGAGCTTGGTGTGCGGCAGCATGCCCTTGATGGCCTTCTCGAGGACGCGCTCGGGATGGCTCTCGAGCAACTCGGCGGTCGTCTGGACCTTCAGGCCACCCGGATGCCCGGAGTGCCGGTAATTCAGCTTGCGCTCGGCCTTGTTGCTGGTCAGCACGACCTTCTCGGCGTTGATGATGATGACGAAATCGCCACCGTCGACGTGCGGGGCGTAGGTCGGCTTGTGCTTGCCGCGGAGCAGGTTCGCGCTCTGCACGGCCAGCCGGCCGAGCACCACGTCGGTGGCGTCGATGACATGCCACGCGTGGGTGATGTCACCGGCCTTCGGGGTGTAGGTAGGCACAGTTGGTCCTTCAACTCTTGTCATGGAAGCTGGTCGGGTACGACGGCAGAGGTTGTTCCCGGCGACCAGTGGGGACCCGGACCTCGACTACCCGCCCAGCCGCGCTCTGCGAGCACGACCACGAACAGGTGCCATGCACCAGCGATCCAGGCTACGCGAGCGCCCAGGTCAGGGTCAAAACGCGTCTCGTCAGCCACGATCGGTCAGCGTGGCGCGATGCGAACCGAGGCCACCGCGGTGGCACACGGAGTGTCGACCGAATCGCCGCCGGTGCCGGCCTGACACCCCAGGCTGACCTGCAGATCGTGTTCGACGAGGACGTACCAGCGGATCGGGGCACCCGAGGCGGGTGCCTCGCGGTAGCTGATGACGTCGCGGCCGGCGAAGAGCGTCGAGGCAGAGAATTCGCTGACCACATCATCACCACGTTGCGCGATCCGGTTACGCAGGCTCACCGCGACCGACGACGGCGTCGACCCGGATCGGACGGGGCTCTGGATGAGCAGGATGCGGCTGCCGTCGTCGGGGGCGACGAACACCGCGCGCGACTGCGCCGCCGGCCCCGGCGCACCGCTCACGGGGCCTTGCTCGGTGCGCTGCCACCCACTCGGGATGAGCACTGTGGTGCGGCCCTGTGTCACCTGTCGGTCGGTGGCCGGTGCCTGCTCGCCGCGCTGCGAGAGCCATGCACACACGGCCAGCACCACGACGAGGACCGTCATCACTGCCGCCGCCGCCCCGAGCATCCGCCGGGCGCCGCGCCCCCGACGCGACGACTCCGGCGGCGACAAGAACTCCGCATCGAGGTCACCGAAGTCCAGCGGCACCGGGTGCGCGGCCTTGGCACCCCACCGCGCGATCCGCCGGCGATCGACCGCCACGATCCGGCCGGCGACCGCGTATTCGAGGATCAGGCTGATGGCAGCGCCGACGTCGCCGCCGTCGGCCCCGTCGACATAGACCGCCTCGATGCCGTCGTCGATCAGTGCTTCGACCGCCGCCGCGTCCGCGGCCCCGTCGCCGCTGGGCACGAGCACCCCGGACGCCTCGATCACCCAGCCACCGCCGCCCCGACGCAGCCGCTGCACATCCCAGCGCGGCGGGCCCGGATCGGTCGGGTCGGAGCGGTGGGCCGGCACATGGGTGGTCTCGACGACCGCGCAGCGGGTCACGGTGACATCGGCATGGCTGCGGGCGATCAGGATGGCCCGGGGCGTGAACGTGCTCGCCGGATGCAGCGACCCCGCCGCCCGCGCGAGCACGCCGCTGCGCACCGGCCCCCAGGTGCTCGGATATCCGATGAGCACCGGAGCGCCACCGCCGCCGCAGATCCGGGCGAAGACGTCATGCCACCGCGCCTCGGCGGTCGCCGACACCCCGTCGGCGACGATGACCTCGGCGTCGATGGCGTTCAGCAGGGCGGTGAGGTCGGGGCCCGGGACACCGCCGATCATGGTGTGTCCGTACGCGATATCGATGACGACCGGCCTCGCGGGCACCCCGGCATCGACTGCCGGCCCACCGGCGGATCTGGTGAACGTCATGGGCCGCCCGCCCGCGTGTCGGCGCCGGGCCGCGCGACCTGGATCATTTCAGTTGTGCGAGTACGGGATAGGAGTTCACCGCGACCGGGTACCAGTCGTTGTAGTCGGGTCCGGCCGGTGATGTAGCCCTCGTCACGGTCGCCGCTCATCAGCAGCATGTCCGACGAGAGGTCCTTGAGGCGGCCGATGACCGGGTCGAACAACGCCCGTCCGAGCCCGCCCGAGCGGCGCGCCAGCACGATGTGCATGCCGATGTCGCGGGCATGGGAGGCGAGATCCACCAAGGGCAGCAACGGATTACCCGACGACGTCGCCACCATGTCATAGTCGTCGACTATCACATACACGTCCGGACCGGACCACCAGCTGCGTGCCCTGAGCGCGTCCACCGTCAGATCGTCGGGCGGCAATCGCTTGGTGAAATACGCGGCGAGTTGCGCCATCATGGTCGTCGCGTTCTGGCCCGAACTCGCATAGCCGGCGAGATGATCTCCCTCGACCAGCCCCAGCATCGTGCGGCGGTAGTCGATGAGCACGATCTTCACCTGTTCGGGCGTGGATCCGGCGACCAGGCCGGAGACGATCGTGCGCAGCAGCGTGGTCTTGCCGTGCTCGACGTCGGCGAAGGCCATGAAGTGTGGCGCAGTGGTGAAATCCAGTATCACCGGGGCGAGTTCGAGTTCGCCGACCCCGATGGCCACCTGATTGGGTGCGAGCGTGACATCGGCATCGGCGACGAGCTCGGCGACCTGGGCGGCGGAGATCTCGGTGCCGAGCTTTCGGACCGCGAGCGCCCGCCGATCACCGTACGCAGCGCCGATCGCGTCGACGGCGAGCTGTCCGCCGGCCGGGAGCGACGCGGGTGCGGGGTCGCCGTCGAGCCGCGGCAACGCCACCAGCAGATGCATGCCGTCCGGACTGAGCCCACGGCCGGGCCGATTATGCGGCACCGACGATGCCGCCTTGCGCCCGAGTTCGGAGTCCATGGCATCGCCGAGGCGCAATTCGACGCGACTGCCGATCAGGTCACGCATCGCCGGCCGCACCTCGGCCCAGCGTGTGGCCGTCACGACCAGGTGAACGCCGTAGGAAAGCCCTTGGGAGACGATGACGCCGATCTGCTCTTCGAGGAATTCGAGTTCGCCACGCAGCACACCGACGCCGTCGAGGACCAGAAAGACATCACCGTGTGGATCGTCGGCGAGTTCGTCGTCGGATGCGAACCGGCCCGTCTGCGCCCAGGCGCGTCGACGGGCCCGATAGTCGGGCATCGACTCGATACCGAGCCGCGCGAACCGCAATTCCCGCGCCCGCACCACCGCGGCCACCTCCGCCACGGTGCGCCGCACAGCGTCCATGTCACCGCGGTTGGCCACCGACCCCACGTGCGGCAGCCCCGCCACCCCTGCGAGTGAACCGCCACCGAAGTCGAGGCAATAGAACTGCACCTGTTCCGGGGTGTGGGTGGCGGCCGCGGCGAGGATCAGCGTGCGCACCGCCGTCGACTTGCCGGTCTGCGGACCACCCACGATGGCCACATTGCCCGCGGCACCGGACAGATCGAGCAGGTGGAGTTCTCGTCGCTGGTCGAAGGGACGGTCGACGATGCCGATCGGTACCCGCAGGTTGCCGGGCGCGACCGCAGACGCGAAGTCGCGGTCGCCGACCAGCTCGTCGACGGTCGGCGACACCTCGAGTGGCGGAAGCCACACCTCGTGCGCCGCGGGTCCGGCGCCGGCGATACGGCCGACGAGCGTCGCCAGCAGCGACGGGACCGTGCTCGTTCCCGAGGAGCCCGCGGGCCGGACGGGCGGCGCATCGTTGGGCGTGGGTTCGGTTGTGGCCGTGCGGGTCACCGGTGGAACCGCGGCGAGTAAGGCAGCCGCCTGGTCGAGGACCGATCCCCCGTCCGAGCCCAACGCTCCCACCATTGCCGCATCGCCGGCACCCGAGGCGGCGCTCGCCGTCGGCCCCGGCACGTCCGCGGTGTCCAGCGGCACGGGCAATGCGGTGAACATCATGAGCCGGTGCCGCCGAACACCTCCCGCACCGATCGGATCGGAACTCGCCGTGGCGGGCGGCCGATACGGTCCGGATACATAGCAGGTGTTGAATCGAACCGGCTCTCCCGCATCGCATTTGAGGTACGCCGAGCCGGGCGCACTGGGCAGATGATAGGCGTCTGGGACGCCGAGGACCGATCGGGATTCGTTGGCCGAGAACGTCTTCAGTCCGATCCGATACGACAGATGGCTGTCCAGACCACGCAGCTTGCCCTCTTCGAGCCGCTGCGAGGCGAGTAGCAGATGAATGTGCAATGACCGTCCGAGCCGCCCGATCGCGACGAACAGTTCGGCAAAATCGGGTTTCTGGGCGAGCAACTCGGAGAATTCGTCGACCACGATGAACAGCGCAGGCATCGGTTCCAGTGGCGCGCCGGCCGCGCGCGCCTGTTCGTACTCGGTGACGTTGGCGAAGTTGCCTGCCGCGCGCAGCACCTCCTGCCGCCGATTCAGCTCACCGGACAATGCATCCTTCATCCGGTCGACCATCGCCAATTCCTGCTCGAGGTTGGTGATCAACGCCGCGACGTGCGGGCTGCGCTCGAGACCGAGAAAGGTGGCGCCGCCCTTGAAATCGACGAGAACGAAATTGAGCTCCGCCGGTGAATGGGTGGCCAGCATCGCCACCACCAGGGTTCGCAAGAATTCCGACTTCCCCGACCCCGTCGCACCGATACACAATCCGTGCGGTCCGGTTCCCCCGTGCGCGCTCTCTTTGATATCGAGTTCGACGGTCCCACCCGAGGGCGTGTAGCCGATGGGCACCCGCAGCCGGTCGCGCGCCGTACGCCCACGCCACTGCAGTTCTGGGTCGAAACGGGACATGTCGGGGATTCCGAGAAGGGCAGGCAGGCCCGGGTCCACTGCGGTGGCCCCCGAATCCAGGTTCGCCAGACTTGCCGCGGTGGCCGGCCGATATCGCGCCAGCCGACGGGCCGCCGCCTCGCACTCGGCGACGCCCAACGAATCCATCGTCGCGAATTCCTCGATGCCGTAAGCACTTCGGGCAGACACCGATCCGCTCGCCACAACCAATTGCAACCCACGCCGGGCAGCCGGCCCATCCGCGGGTGCGGTCAGATCCACGACGGTGACGCCTTCCATCCCGGCGTCGTTGACGAGTCGCTCGGTGCCGATCACCCGACCGTCGTCGACGATGACGACCAGATGTGCACGGCCCGGCGTCGGCGGTGCCGAGCGGGAGAAACGTCCACGATCGGCCAGCTCGGCACTCAGCGCGGTCTCCAGGTCCACCAGTGTCGGGAAGACCATCCGCATCGGGCCGAGCGCGTCGGCCAGCGCCGGATGGCCCACGTGCGGTAACCATTTCGCCCAGTCCCACGCCTCGCCGGCCGGATCGGCGGTGACCACCGCCACCCGCAGATGATCCGGGCCATGAAATACGCACAACTCGACGAGCATGGCGCGCACGAGTTCTCGCGTCTCCTGGCGAACACCTTCGATATTGATCGCCGGAAATCCACGCAGCGAGATCGCGGTCGGCAGTCGGTGGATCACCGAGTGGGTCCGGATGAACCGGCGCAACGCGACCATCGACACGGGTTCGAGATCTTCGAGCGGACCGGTCTCCGGCGGGACCAGACGCGTGGCCAGGCGTTGGGTGCCCACCCCGACCCGTACGTGTGCGAAGTCGTGGTCGGCCGGCCGCCGCTCCCACATCCGGCGCGTGCCCACGACGTCGGGAATGGTCCGCGGATCGGGGTGGCTCCAGGTCAGCGCCGCGCGCTGCGCCTGACCCGTGTCGCCGACCTGGGCGCGCAGGCCGGCCAGATAGCGAAAGTAGTCCTTGCGTTCCTCATTGAGTTCGCCTGCCTTCTTCCCACCACCCCGGCCGCCGGCGGCAAACATTCCGAACATCGACATCAGCATCATGAGCGGGAACATCATGAACAGCGGATTGGTGAGGATGTTGCGTCCACCGGTCGCGAACATCATCGCGAGCATGCCGACGACCGCGACGACCATGACCACGGGCAACAACTTGAGCAGCAAGCCGCCCGGCACCACTCGCGGCACATCCGGTGGCGACTGAATGTTCAGTTCGCCACCGGGCGTGCGCGGTGGTGTGATCCGTGGCCGCCGCACGAAACCATCGGTCGTCGTCACCGTCTCCCCCTCCTCGATCCCCCACGCCGGCCGCCGGGTTATCCACCGGTCTCGATGGACAGCGCACTCCGGGCCGAGCGTGCGGTTATGGTAACTGCGAATCAAGGGGGAGGTAGGGCGAAATGTCATCTGTGGATACCCGGCCACCGATCCGCGCGGACGACACCGCGCCAGGATCGGCGGGGTCGGGCACCGTGTCGATCCAACCGGCGCTGGTCCGCGTCTCGGTACTCGGCGGCAACACCCAACTCGATGTGGCACTCCCGGCCGCGATACCTGTCGCGGCCCTGATCGGTGACCTCGTCGCGCAGATCGAATCCCGCAATCCGCGACGCCAGGATTCTGATGACACCGATCCGGAGGTGGCGGGCGGTCATTCCGATGGCGGACGCGCCCACTGGACCCTTTCCCGCATCGGGCAGCCACCCCTGTCGGTCAACCATTCGCTGGCCGATTCCGGTGTGCGCGACGGTGATCTGTTGATGGTGACGTCGACGCGGACCGGTGATTCGCCGGTGCTGTTCGACGATGTCGTCGACGCCGTCGCCCGACTCAACGAGTCGCATTTCGCGAACTGGTCGCCGCAGGCGGCCCGGATCCTGGGTTTCGGGGCAGCGATCCTGGCGTCGATCGTCGGCGCAGTCGCCCTGACCGGCACCCGGCTGGAGGGCAACACCCTCTGGCCGGCCATCCCCGCCGCCCTGAGCGTCCTCGCACTGATCACCGCGTCGGCGATCGTGGCCCGTCAGTACCGGGACCCGACCACCGCGACGGTGTTGGCCGCCGCCGCCGCACCGCCGGCCTTCGTGGCCGGAATGCTGGCAGTGCCAGGCCCTTTCGGCGCCGCGCACATGGCCCTCGGTTTCGCGATCGTGACGCTGACCGCCGTGGTCTGCTACCGGCTCGGTGCGGCCGGGCCGGTGCTGCACAGCGCGCTGCTGACCGGGGCTGTGCTCGGTGGCGCGGCCACGCTGGCCGGCCTGTTCGTCGACACCTCGCCACGCAGTGTGGCGGCGGTGAGCGCGGCTGTGGGGCTGCTCGTCATCGCCCAGGCTCCGCGCTTGACCATCGTGCTCTCGAAACTTCCGCTACCGCCCGTGCCCACCGCCGGCGCCCCGTTCGATCTCGACGACGCCGAACCCGTGTCCACGATCGAGGGTATCGGCGCGATCGGCGCCATGGCCCTCCCCAAAGCCGACGCGCTCGAACGTCGTTCGTACCTCGCGAATGCATATCTGACCGGGATCATCGCCGGCGCGAGCGCGATCACCGCTCCCGCGGCGGTGATCTCGTGTATGCCGTGGAACGGGGTCGACGGCAAATCCTGCGTATTTGCCGCGATCATCGCGGTCGTGCTGTGCCTGCGGGGCCGCTCGCACAGCGATCTCGCGCAGGCCTGCATCCTGGTGATCGGCGGATGTCTGACGCTCGCAGTCGTCCTCGGCTCTCTCGCCGTCGCCGGAGGCTGGTGGCCCCTCATCGGATTCGCGGTCGCCACAACGCTTCTCGTTCTCGCTCTCGTTCTGGGTGTCCTTGCACCCGGTCACGAGTTCTCGCCAGTGCTACGCCGGCTCGCCGAGCTCGGCGAATACGCCCTGATCGTGGTGATCGTGCCCCTGCTCGTCTGGATTCTCGATCTGTATCAGACGGTTCGGGACATCTAGATGCGTTGCTCGCGTGACCCTTCCGGCCGTGGCCGCCGCCTGCCGTTCGTGCTGGCGGCCGTCCTCACGTCGATCGGGCTGTGCGCTGCACTCGGCGCCGGGCCGGCACTCGCCATCGATCCGCCGCGAGTGGATCCCGGCGCGCTGATCGGCGCGGTCCCCGTCGCCCCGCCCGAACCCACCGAACAACGCACCCTGTGTGCGCGGCCGGTCACCACTTCCGCGGCGACGCGGCCGTCACCGGCGCAGCAGATGATGAATCTCGAACAGGCGTGGCGATTTTCCCGGGGCGCCGGGCAACGGGTCGCGGTCATCGACACCGGCGTCACCCCCCATCCCCGTCTGCCGCGGCTGCGCGGTGGTGGTGACTATGTCGCGGCCGGTGACGGACTGTCCGACTGCGACGCGCACGGCACCTTGGTCGCGGGGATCATCGCCGCCACCCCGTCACCCGACGACGGATTCACCGGCGTCGCGCCGGACGCGTCGATCATCTCGATTCGCCAGTCCAGCAATGCATTCGAGGCAAAGGACCGTCGTCGGCAAGACACCGATCCGGCCGTCGGTGGCGGGTACGGCTCGGTCGGCACGCTGGCCAGCGCGGTGGTCCGCGCCGTCGACCTCGGGGCGACCGTCATCAACATCTCCGAGGTGGCGTGTGCACCGGCGAGCGCCCGGCCGGCCGATCGGAGCCTGGGTGCGGCGGTCCGCCACGCCTATGAACGCAACGTGGTCGTGGTGGTAGCGGCCGGCAATCTGTCGCAGGGCTCCGCCTGTGGCGAGCAGAATCCGCCGCCGATGCCCGGTGACGCCGACGGCTGGGGGTCGGTGGGCACCGTAGCGAGTCCTGCCTGGTTCTCGCCCTACGTTCTCGCCGTCGGATCGGTCGACGCCGGCACCGGCGCGCCGAGCGCATTCAGTCTGCACGGTCCGTGGCTGGATGTGGCCGCGCCCGGTACCGGGATCGTCAGCCTCGACAGCACGCCTCACGGAGGCGGTCTCGTCCACGCACAACAAGGCGGTTCCGGTCCACTTCCGTTGCTGGGGACCAGCTTTTCGACGCCGTTCGTCGCGGGGACCGTCGCCCTGGTCCGGGCCCGGTACCCCCAGCTGTCGGCGAGACAGGTGATGGAACGGATCATCCGGACGGCACATGCGCCGGGTACCGGACACGATCAGGTGATCGGTCACGGCGTCATCGATGCCGTGGCCGCGCTGACCGCCGAACTTCCCGACGGCGCAACCGCCGATCCGGCCGCGCCCAGGATGATCGCGGCGCCGGTCGAGCCGCCGCCGGCCGATCACACCGGCCGGAACGTCGCGCTCGCCGGTGCGGGTATCAGTGTTGCGTTGGTGGCCGCGATGCTCGCGGCCTCACTGCCGTATCGCCGGGTGCGAAAGCTCGACCCGGACGAATACTGAACGGCTACTTCGCCGTTCGCGCCGGCCGCAATTCGCGGGGCAGGGCGAAGGTCAGTGTCTCCTCGGCGGTGCTGACCTTCTCGACGGTGTCGAAGCCGTATTCGGCGAGGAAGTCGATCACCCCGCGCACCAGCACCTCCGGCACCGAGGCACCCGAGGTGATGCCGACCGTGCGCACGCCCTCGAGCCAGGCCGGGTCGACCTCGCGGGCGTAGTCGACCAGATGGGCCGCCGACGCGCCGTTCTGCAGCGCCACCTCGACGAGGCGCACCGAGTTCGACGAGTTCTTCGATCCCACGACGATCACCAGATCGCAGTCCGGCGCCATCGCCTTCACCGCGACCTGCCGGTTCTGGGTGGCGTAACAGATGTCGTCGCTGGGTGGGTCGTTCAGTTCGGGGAATCGCTCACGCAGCCGCCGGACCGTCTCCATCGTCTCGTCCACCGAGAGTGTGGTCTGGGAGAGCCAGATGACCTTCGACTCGTCGCGCACGGCGACCTTGTCGACCGCATCGGGGCCGTCGACGAGCTGGATGTGCGAGGGCGCCTCCCCCGCGGTGCCCTCGACCTCCTCGTGCCCCTCGTGGCCGATGAGCAGGATGTCGTAATCGTCGCGCGCGAACCGCTTGGCCTCTTGGTGAACCTTGGTGACCAGCGGACACGTCGCATCGATGGTCCGCAGACTGCGTTGCGCGGCCGAACGGTGGACCTCCGGGGACACCCCGTGCGCGGAGAAGACGACGATCGCCCCCTCGGGCACCTCGTCGGTCTCCCCGACGAAGATGGCTCCCCGCTCGGCGAGGGTTTCGACGACGTGCCGGTTGTGCACGATCTCCTTGCGGACGTACACCGGCGCACCATGCTTGTCGAGAGTGCGTTCGACGGTCTCCACCGCGCGGTCGACGCCGGCGCAGTATCCCCGCGGTTCGGCGAGCAGGACCCGCTTGGACTCAGTCATGGCACCCAGGGTACGTGTTGGTGAGACCGCCACGAGATGGCAGAGTGAACACATGGTTCGTGCTCCCTATCCGGCCCGTATCGCCGCAGGTCTCGTTGTCACGGCCGTCGAAGAGACGCGCAGACTGCCGACCCTGCTCGTAACGCTGCCGGTTACCGCGGTCAGCGAGACACTGCAACTGGCGATGCGTGCGCAGCAGGGCATCGCCGAACTGGCCATCAAGGGCGATGCGGCACTGGAGTCGATCTTCGACCGCCCCACCGAGGAACCGGCGTGGGCCCGGTTCGACGAGGACGAGACCGATGTCACCGACACCGTCGTCCCGATCGAATCCAGCCACCACCTCGACGGCCGCAGACCTGCAGGCAACGGCCCCGCAGCTGACGATCCCGACACCGCCGATGCCGCCGACAGCAGCCCCGACGACAGCACCCCCGAAGACGCCACCGCAGCGTCCTCCCCGCGCTCGGATACAGGACGCTTCGCCCTCTACTCCTCGGCGCCCGACGAGGTCATCGCCTCGTCGAGCGAGACCACCGAATCTTCCGCGCCGACCGGCGGCGGACCGGTGCCGGAAGTCGTGGAGTACACCGAGTACGACAACCTGACCCTCGCCCAGTTACGGGCCAAATTGCGCTCGGTCGGTGCCGAAGATCTCGGCACGCTGCTCGACTACGAGAAGGCCACCCGCAACCGGGCGCCGTTCGTCACCATGATCGACAACCGGATCACCTCGGCCCAGAACAAGCGCACGCCATCGAAGTGATCGCGTCGCAACACCGGCGCGGACGGTCCGCGTGAGCGGCGGCGGGTCGGCGAATTCTGCCGACAACCCGTGGCCGGTCCGCACGGTCAACACCAAGATCGCCGACTGGGTTCACCGGCTCGGGCAGATCTGGGTGGAGGGTCAGGTGACCCAGATCAGTAGGCGACCCGGCACGCGCACGTCTTTTTTGACGCTGCGCGATCCCGCCGCCGACATCTCGATCTCGGTGACGTGCAGCCCGGACCTGCTCGCGCGCAGCGAGGTTCGGATCACCGACGGCGCACATGTGGTGATGCTGGGGCGCCCCAGCTACTACACCGGCCGTGGTTCGATCTCGTTGCGCGTCACCGACATTCGGCCCATCGGCGTGGGTCAGCTACTACTCGGCATCGAACGGCGCCGGCAGTTGCTGGCCGCCGAGGGTTTGTTCGACCCTCGACTCAAACGAGCGCTGCCGTTCCTGCCACGCACGATCGGCCTGATCTCCGGTCGCTCGAGCGCCGCCCAACGCGACGTCGTGTCGGTGGCGTCGGCGCGGTGGACGGCCGTACGCTTCGACGTTCGCGACGCCCCCGTGCAGGGCCCCACTGCGGTGCCCCGCATCATCGCCCACCTGCGCGAACTCGACGCCCACCCCGAGATCGACGTCATCATCATCGCCCGCGGCGGCGGCAGCGTCGAGGATCTGCTGCCGTTCTCCGACGAGGCGCTCCTGCGCGCGGTGGTCGCCTGCACCACCCCGGTCATCAGCGCGATCGGCCACGAACCCGACACCCCGCTGCTCGACCTCGTCGCCGACGTCCGCGCCGCCACTCCCACCGATGCCGCCAAGCGGGCGGTACCCGATGTGGAATCCGAACTCGCCGCGATCGCCGTGCTGCGCCGCCGCAGCGCACGCGCCCTGCGGAACTGGGTGCACCGCGAGGACCGGGTGCTCGCCGGGTTGCGCAACCGGCCGGTCCTGGCCGACCCGTTCTCGATCCTCGACCGGCATACCGAACGCGTCGAGCGACTGCGGGCCGATGCGCGCCGTGACCTCATCCGCCACGTCGATACCGAGGGCCGCCGGACCGAACATCTCGCGGCCCGGCTGGCCACACTCGGCCCGGCCCAGACCCTCGCCCGCGGCTACGCAGTGGTGCAGCGCGTCGACGCCGATCCGCCGTACGTCCTCGACTCGGTCGACGAACTCCCGGATGCGTCGCAGTTGCGTATCCGGGTCGCCGACGGCTCGATCCACGCGCAGGTGACCGCGACCGAACCGGCCCACAACCAGGAGGAACAGTGAGTCCGCAACCGACACCGAAGAACTCCGACGTCGAAGGTTCCGGAGACGGACCCATCCCGGTGGCCGAGCTGGGTTATGAACAGGCCCGCGACGAACTCGCCGAGGTGGTGGCGACCCTGGAACGTGGTGGGCTCGACCTCGATGCGTCACTGTCGCTGTGGGAGCGTGGTGAAGCGCTCGCCGATCGCTGCGAAGCGCATCTGACCGGGGCGCGCGAACGGATCGAATCGGTGCTCGACGACGGTACGGATACCGACAGCGACACAGCGGACAACGAGGACTGACCGCGTCCCGACCCGACCCGGCCGGGTCTCAGCCGCGGCCCGGCAGCGGCTGCTGATCGAGCACCGAGGTCGCCATCGCGGCCATGTCGTCATCGGGGCCGGCCGACAGGATCGCGATCCGCGCGGTCCCGAGGTCGGTGATCCAGAACTTGTTGTCGCCGGTGGTGCTGTAGGTGACCCACTGATGACCACCGAGCTCGCGGGTACCGCTGCCGGAGGCCACGTGCGAACCGTCGGCCAGGTGATCGACCAGATCGTCCTCGGACGCATCGGTCTGGGTGAGCTGGAGATAGCTGCCGTGGCCGGTGATCCAGCCGACGTTGCTCACCACATGCCCCGACACATTCTCCCGGCTGCCCGAATTCGGCTTCCAGCCATCCGGATCGGGTGGTTTGCGGATCGGGAACGGCATCGTCTGCGAGTCGGCGAGCAGGGCGCTCTGGACGTCGAACGGGTTGGTCCGGTCGTCGGCGGCCGTGCCGGTGAGGCCCACCGAACAGTTCCCCGACGCGATGGCGACGATCGCGCAGATCACGAGCAGCGGGATGATCGACCAGATCATGTCCTTACCGCTGATCAGGTAGCGCGGTTTCTGGGCCATGGCGCTCAGTATTCCAGTCGGCACGCCGCGGTCGGCAATCGCCCACCGTCGTTGCCCGCGCACGACGCGGCGGCTCGGGTGCGGCGCAGGGCGGTGACCAGCGCATCGACATGACATGCGAGGATGGGACCACCGCATCGCCGCACGCCGAGGAGTCGAAGACATGACCGAAGCCACCCCCCAGGCCCCCGATCGCAACTTGGCGATGGAGCTGGTACGAGTCACCGAGGCCGCCGCCCTGGCCGCCGGACGCTGGGTGGGTCGCGGCGACAAGAACGGTGGTGACGGCGCTGCCGTCGACGCCATGCGCCAGTTGCTCTCGACCGTCTCGATGCGCGGCGTCGTCGTGATCGGCGAGGGCGAGAAGGACGAGGCGCCGATGCTGTTCAACGGCGAAGAGGTCGGCGACGGCACCGGCCCCGACTGCGACGTCGCGGTCGACCCGATCGACGGAACCACCCTGATGGCCGAGGGCCGCCCGAACTCGATCGCGGTCATCGCCGTCAGCGAGCGCGGCACCATGTACGACCCGTCCGCGGTGTTCTACATGGACAAGATCGCTGTCGGCCCGGAAGCCAAGGGCGCCATCAACATCGACGAGTCGGTCGAGTGGAACATCAACTCGGTCGCCAAGGCCAAGGGCATCGACGTCGCCGACCTGACGGTCGTCGTTCTCGATCGTCCCCGCCACGCCAACCTGATCGGCGAGATCCGCCAGGCCGGCGCGAAGATCCGCCTCATCTCCGACGGCGACGTCGCCGGCGCGATCGCGGCGGCCGGCGACTACAGCAGCGTCGACATGCTGATGGGTGTCGGCGGCACCCCCGAGGGCATCATCACCGCCGTCGCGATGAAATGTATGGGCGGCGAGATCCAGGGCAAGCTGTGGCCCCGCAACGACGAAGAGCGTCAGAAGGCCATCGACGCCGGACACGACCTCGACCGGATCCTGACCAACGACATCCTGGTCAGCGGGGAGAACTCCTTCTTCTGCGCCACCGGCGTCACCAACGGCGACATGCTGCGCGGGGTGACCTACCGTCCGGGCGGTGCAACCACCCGCTCGCTGGTCATGCGGTCCAAGTCGGGCACCATCCGGCGTATCGAGGCCGTCCACCGGCCCGCCAAGCTGCGCGAGTATGCCGGCGTGAGCATCTGAGACCGACGGCACATCGACGGGTCGGTTAGGGCAGCCTTACCGGCTGAATGAGGGCCGGGCGCCGATAACATCGTCGCGTGAGTGAACCAGCCCTTGCTCCGGAGTTCCGCTATGCCGACCTGCTGCCCTCCGGAGCCGACGAGACCCCCTACCGGTTGATCACGACCGACGGGGTCTCCACGTTCGAAGTCAACGGCCAGGAGTTCCTGAAAGTCGAGCCGGAAGCACTGGAGAAGCTGACCGCCGAGGCGATGCACGACATCAGCCACTACCTGCGGCCGGCGCATCTGGCACAGCTGCGCAAGATCATCGACGACCCGGAGGCGTCGGGCAACGACCGCTTCGTCGCGCTCGACCTCCTCAAGAACGTCAACATCTCCGCCGGCGGTGTGCTGCCCATGTGCCAGGACACCGGCACCGCGATCATCATGGGCAAGAAGTCCGAGGGTGTGCTCACCGGAAGCGATGACGCCCAATGGATTTCTCGGGGCGTGTACGACGCGTACACCAAGCTCAACCTCCGCTACTCGCAGCTCGCCCCGCTGACGACCTACGACGAGAAGAACACCGGCACCAATCTGCCTGCGCAGGTGGAGATCTACGCCACCGAACAGGGACCGAAGGGGCCGGAGTACAAGTTCCTGTTCATGGCCAAGGGCGGCGGCAGCGCCAACAAGTCGTTCCTGTTCCAGGAGACCAAGGCGATCCTGAACCCCAAGCGGCTCTTGGAGTTCCTCGACGAGAAGATCCGGTCCCTGGGTACCGCGGCCTGCCCGCCCTATCACCTTGCGGTGGTCATCGGCGGCACCTCGGCCGAATTCGCCTTGAAGACAGCCAAATACGCGTCGGCGCACTATCTCGACACGTTACCCACCGAGGGCTCCATGGCCGCACACGGCTTCCGTGACGTCGAGCTCGAGGACGAGGTCTTCAAGCTGACGCAATCCTTCGGTATCGGCGCACAGTTCGGTGGCAAGTACTTCTGTCACGACGTCCGGGTGGTGCGTCTGCCGCGTCACGGCGCGTCATGCCCGGTGGCGATCGCGGTGTCGTGCTCGGCAGACCGTCAGGCCCTGGGCAAGATCACCGCCGACGGCGTCTTCCTCGAACAACTCGAGACCGATCCGGCCCAGTACATGCCGGATGCCGGGGTAGCCGAGGACATCGAGGGCGGCGCGGTCGTCGAGGTCGATCTGAACCGGCCGATGCCCGAGATCCTCGCCGAACTGTCGAATTACCCGGTGAAGACCCGACTTTCGCTGACCGGGCCGCTCGTCGTCGCCCGCGACATCGCACATGCCAAGATCAAGGAACGCCTCGACGCCGGCGAGCCGATGCCGGAGTACCTGCGCGATCATCCCGTCTATTACGCCGGGCCGGCCAAGACGCCAGAAGGCATGGCATCGGGATCGTTCGGCCCGACCACCGCCGGACGCATGGACTCCTACGTCGAGCAGTTCCAGGCCGCGGGCGGTTCGATGGTGATGCTCGCCAAGGGCAACCGGTCCAAGCAGGTCACCAATGCCTGTGCGGCGCACGGGGGTTTCTACCTCGGCTCGATCGGCGGTCCGGCCGCACGCCTGGCCCTCGACTGCATCAAGAGCCAGGAGGTCATCGAATACCCCGAACTGGGTATGGAGGCCGTCTGGAAGATCGAGGTCGAGAACTTCCCGGCGTTCATCGTCGTCGACGACAAGGGCAACGACTTCTTCACCGACCCCTCCGGTTCGGTGACGGTGCCGCTGAACGGCGTGCGGGTCCGCTCCCGGGAGCGCTGAAAACCGTTGTGCCGTAGATCGGTGCCACCAGGTGACACCGATCTACGGCACTGAATCGTCTACGGGCACCGTGCGCACCGGCTCGCCGAGCCCGTCCATCCGCCCGCGCTCAGCGCGCGTGCCACCTTGCGCGCCGTCACACAGGGTCGGTCGTACACCTGCCCCCAGCCCAGGCGCAGCGTCAGGCGCGCTGCGCCGACCGCGGCGTCGAGATCTGGTTCCATGTCGCGGTCGCGGTCCCGCGCAGAGTCATGCCAGGCGCGCCCATCCAGCTCGACGACCACTCCCCACTCGCCGTAGTCGACATCACGCAGTCCGCGCCGACCCGCGGTCGTCGGAGCCTGCCGTTGCGGCGACGGAAGTCCGTGCGCGCGTTCGACTCTCGTGAGGTAGCCGCGCTCGAGCACCGAGCAGGTGCCGTCGCGGACGTCACAAAGAACTTTCTCGACAAAGGCGCGGTGACGCAGCCGCGTCCGGCGTCGCACCGCCACGAGGAGCCGATCCGCTGTGGTCTTGCGCGCTCCGACCGCATCGGCAAGACACGCGACGACACTCATCTCGGACGACGTTGCACCGACGATGTCGAGTAGCGCTTCCTCGGTACGCACGCGCGGCGGCTGCGCATGCCACAACACCTTGTCGTCGAGTCCCGACCCGTAGTGCACGACGACGCCGGACCGTTGTGTCACCCGTCGGGCGCGATCCACCACGATGTGGATCGGCTCCGACGGCGCGCGCTGCCCGTCGTCCACGGCCGATGCATGACCGCCGGACACGGCAGATGTATGACCGCCGGACACGGCAGATGTATGACCGCCGGACACGGCAGATGTATGACCGCCGGACACGGCCGATGTATGACCGCCGGACACGGCAGATACATGACTCAGCGCCGCAGGAAAGGCGTCGAGTACGGCACTCCACGCTCGCTGCTGCCAGGTGAGCGGACCGGTGTGGTCCACATAGACACCCGGGTACACGACGGCCCACTCGTTGCGGCGAACTTTGCGGCGGATGAACGGAGCCGAGTATCCGCACTCGATCACCTGCCTGCGCGCGACGACGCCCTCCTGCCGGTCGAAAAGCTCGCCGAGGAGAGCCATGTCGGGCGATGCCACCGGTCGGTCATCACGCACGTCCTCCACCGTCATGTCGCACAGTGTGACCGCCGCCGACACCGACAACCCCTTGCCGAGCGGAACTTGTGCACAACTTCGACGCTGCGCACGGCCTGTGCCGTATTTCGGTGCCACTCGGCGACATCGAAATACGGCACTGACCCGGCAAGCATCCCGGAATGGCGCCGAGTAGCGTGGTTTGGGGTTCGCCACCGTCGACACCGGAGGAATGCATCACATGACCGAGCAGCAGTTCCGCATCGAGCACGACACCATGGGCGAGGTCAAGGTGCCCATCGAAGCGCTGTGGCGAGCACAGACGCAACGCGCGGTGGAGAACTTCCCGATCAGCCACCGTCCGCTCGAGCGCACCCAGATCCGTGCGATGGGACTGCTGAAGGCCGCGTGCGCACAGGTCAACAAGGACCTCGGACTGCTCGACGCCGACAAGGCAGACGCCATCATCGCCGCCGCGAAAGAGATCGCCGACGGGCGTCACGACGACCAGTTCCCCATCGACGTGTTCCAGACCGGGTCGGGTACCAGCTCGAACATGAACACCAACGAGGTCATCGCGTCGATCGCGAAAACCCATGGCGTCGAGGTACATCCGAACGACCACGTCAACATGTCGCAGTCGTCCAACGACACCTTCCCCACCGCCACCCATGTGGCCGCCACCGAGGCCGCGGTGAGCGATCTCGTCCCCGCGCTCGACCATTTGCGACTGGCACTGCGGGATAAGTCGAATCAGTGGCGTGAGGTGGTCAAAAGTGGCCGCACCCACCTGATGGATGCGGTGCCGGTGACGCTGGGACAGGAGTTCGGCGGATACGCGCGTCAGGTCGAGGCCGGCATCGAGCGCATCCGGACGACGCTGCCCCGTGTCGGCGAGTTGCCGATCGGCGGTACCGCGGTCGGCACCGGCCTCAACGCGCCCGCCGGCTTCGGCACCAGGGTCGTCGCCGAACTGCGCAAGCTCACCGACGTCGACGCGTTGCGGCTGGCGGCCGACAACTTCGAGGCGCAGGCCGCACGCGATGGCCTCGTCGAGTTGTCGGGTCAGCTGAAGACGGTCGCGGTCTCGCTCACCAAGATCGCCAACGACGTCCGCTGGATGGGGTCGGGACCGCTCACCGGACTCGGCGAGATCAGCCTCCCCGACTTGCAGCCGGGTAGCTCCATCATGCCCGGCAAGGTCAACCCCGTTCTGCCCGAGGCTGTTACGCAGGTGGCCGCACAGGTCATCGGCAACGACGCGGCGGTCACCTGGGGGGGCGGCAACGGCGCCTTCGAACTCAACGTGTACATCCCGATGATGGCCCGCAACGTGCTGGAGTCGCTCACGTTGCTGGCCAACGTCTCCCGTCTGTTCGCCGACCGCTGTATCGCCGGACTCGTCGCGCATGAGGACCAACTGCGAACCCTCGCCGAGAGCTCACCGTCGATCGTGACGCCACTCAACTCGGCGATCGGATACGAGGAGGCCGCCGCCGTCGCCAAGGAGGCCATCAAAGAGGGCAAGACGATCCGGCAGACGGTCATCGACCGTGGTCTCATCGGCGACAAACTCAGCGAAGCCGAACTCGACAAGCGTCTCGACGTCCTCAAGATGGCCAACCTGGATCACGAACGCTGATCCGCCCGACCCGTCCACCGCGCCCTCGGGGCAGTTCGAGAACGGGCCGCGGGCAACGCATGCGGTCGAGGTGTCCGACGAGATCGATGCCGCGACGAGATCTCTTGCCGCACATCACGTCTACGTGGAGGTACTCGACCCCGACGCACCGGTCGCCGAGCAGGCGCGGGCTCAGATCGACAGGGTGACCGCTGCCCGCGGCGACTTCGGTGGCCGGCGGGCGGTGGCATTCGCGCTGACCTGCGCCGGCGCATGACATCGGGCGCACAGACGGTGGGCACCACAAACGGCGACGCCGCCGATCCCGGCGGGATCGACGACGGCGCCTCGTCACTTCACGATTCGATCTGGGTTGTCAGCCACCGGTGCCGAGCAACGACGGAAGAATTCCGACCAGCTGATTGAGCAGTTGGGTCAGCGATTCGTCGCCCAGGAGTCCGGTGAGATCACCGGGAATCGTCGGCGTCGAGCTCTGCGGCGTGGTGGTGCCCGGTGTGGTGCTCTGCGGTGTCGTGCTCTGCGGAGTCGTGCTCTGCGGAGTTGTGCTCTGCGGTGCGGTGCTCGACGGTGCACTCTGGTTGACCCCGATGGTGATCTTGGGATGCTTGGCCGGATCGAGCCACTTGAGGACGTTGCGGAGCACGCCCTTGTCGATGGACACGCAACCCTGCGTCGGCTCACCGGTGCTGGCGTGCAGGAAGATCGCCGACGCCTTGCCCGGGACGCGCTGCGGGTTGGAGGCGATGTTCACCGCGTAGTCATAGGCCGAGCCGGCGCCGTAGAGGTTTTCGCTGTCGCCACCGGGGGTCTGGGCCTGATGGACATGGGTGTTGTAGGTGGGCGACTTCATGTTGGAGTCCCACCAATCCTGTTGGGTCGCCTGGAAGTACGGCATCTTGGTACCTGGGTTGGCCAGTCGGCCGAAGGCCTGGTCCAACGCGAAGGTGCCCTCAGGTGTCCGGTACACGTTGTCCTGCGGCTGCCCCATTCCCAACTCGCCCAGGAAGGCCTTGGTCGGGCCGAACACGGGCTTCCAGCTCCCGCTCGCCTCCCGTTCGAAGGCGGTCAACGACGCCGTCTGGTCGCTCGCCTTCGGTGCCGTCACCACGATCATCTGACTCGTCTGCTCCGCGCCCGGAACATTGCCGGAAGATCCGGTGCCGGCCAGGGAGTTCAGGATGGTGTCGAGTGCGGGGATGCCGCTGCGCGGAATGCTGATGCCCTCGGGCAGCGTCAGACGCGGAGTGGCCGAGGGCGTTGTGGTACCCGTTGGCGTGGTCGTTCCTGTTGGCGTGGTCGTTCCTGTTGTCGGCGCGGCCGGTGCGGCGGCGGCGTATCCGGCCCCGCCGGCGAAAGCAGCCATCACCGCAAGCACCAATAGTCCCAGGAATCCCAGTGGTCTCTTCAGTAACTTCTGCACCACACCAGTGTGGCAAAGCGCAAGAGCCCGTGAATCTCGCGATGGTCACGGTGCGGCATGGATCCGATTACCACCGCGGAAGCGGGCGAAGCGCGACTTCACCGCCGTGGATCTGGGTGGCCGTCGGGTGTCGTGGAGTAAGCCACGGCCGTTCCATGCCGTACGTCATAGCCGCAACGCCTCCCGACGTTGCCCACAAACCCCTGGTACCGCACCTTTACCCACGAGTAAGGTTTCGTCGGCTCCGCAGATGCGGGCCGGAAGGGTCGGTCCTCATCTATGCCTCCGCTGAGTCGGATTGCGCGCCTGCAGATCGCGGCCATCGTCGTCATCGGGCTGGTCATCAGCGTCGTCGCGGGCTTTCGGCTCGTCCATGTGAACCGTCTCGTCGGTGTCGGCGTCTACACGGTCACCATGCACCTCCCCGACTCCGGCGGGATCTTCACCAATGCCGAGGTCACCTATCTGGGCGTGCCGGTCGGCCGGGTCGGCCCGCTGCGCCTGACCCACGATGGCGTGGACGTGGAACTGCAACTGGACTCGAGTGCATCCCGGATCCCGGCGTCGGCCACGGCGGTGGTGGCCAATCGCTCGGCCATCGGCGAGCAATACGTCGACCTGCAACCGACACGCGGTGATGGCACATACCTGCATGACGGTGCGGATATCTCCACCTCGTCGGTGCCACCACCGCTCGACCAAGTGGTGGCCTCGACGATCCGGCTCGCCGACTCGGTACCGCTCGACGACCTGCACACCGTCATCACCGAATTGGGCAGGGCACTGGGCGGACAGTCCGACAACCTGACCCGGCTCGTCGATTCACTCTCGACGCTGTCGAGGGCCGGCGCCGACAACCTGCCCGCAACCGTCGGGCTCATTCAGGACGCGAATACCGTACTGGCCACGCAGGCCGAGCAATCCGATGCCATCCTCACGTGGTCGCGCGGACTCGATCTGATCACTGCGACGCTGTCGGCCGCCGATCCCGACCTGCGCCGGCTGCTGACCACCGGCACCGCGTCGGCCAGTCAGATCTCACAACTGGTGCAGCGCAACGGCGGTGACGCCGCGAAGGTCGTCCACGACCTCGCCTCGGTGACGCGCACCATCGCGCCGGCCACCTACACCACGTCATTGACCTTCGCGATGCTGTCACAACTCTCGGCGGGCAGCCACTCCACCGCACCGGGCGACGGACAGATCCATTTCGGCATCGTCCTGGAGACCAACAATCCGCCGACCTGCACCCGCGGCTACGAGAGCACCCAACGCATCATCGACGACGTGAGGCGCCGCAACCCGCGCTTCGACATCCGCTACGACGACTTCCCGTTCAACACCGACGCCTCGTGCACGGCGCCCTTCGGCACCACCAGCGGGGTACGGAGCGCCGACCGCGTCGCCCTCGCGAATCCCGACACCGCTCAGCCGTGGGATTCGACGCCCAAGAAGGATCCCGATCGCCTCGACCTCGCTCCGCTGGCACGCCAGCTCGCAGCACTCCTGGGCGTGCAACCGACATCCTGACCATCGCGCGTCAGGACTCTGAGACGCCCGGCTCCCCGGGCCCACGCAGCCGGATGGCGTTGGCCCACAACCGCGTTGCGGTGACCACCATCTGATCGAGGTCGGCGTAGTCGCCGAGGGCGAAGGCCTGATATGCCATCCGCGACACCATGCCAGACAATGCGGTCGCGGCCACGAGTGGGTCGAGGTCGGGATCGGCGAGACCGCGGTCCTGAAGGTCCTTGATGTGCCGGGCATTTCGGGTCGCGAACACCTGTCCGCGCCGGCGGCGCTTCTCGCGGAACTCCGGGATGTTGGCCGACACCTGTTCCAGGACGAGGCGCAGCTTCGCATTGCGCTTGTACGCCTCGAAGTATGCGCGATTGGCCGCCTCGAGGACCGCATACGGATCATCCTGCGCGCGGGTCTCCACGTGCGGAAGTCCAGGGTGGAGCATGTCCTCATGTGCAAGGGCCAGCACGGCGTCGAGGATCTCCTCCTTGCTGTCGAAATAGGTGTAGAAGGTCCCGGTCGAGCACTTCGCCTCGGCGGTGATGTCGGTCAGCCGGGCATCGGAGAATCCGTCACGCTCGAAGATCCGTCGGGCCGCCGTGATCAGTGCCGCCCGGGTGCGTTCGCCGCGCGCGGTGACCGGCGGAGCCTTTTCCCCGTCGGTCACCGCGAGCGGCGGCAACGAGTCGTCGCCCGGTCGCTTCGTCGTGTCACGTGCAGTCATACCGTCATCTTCTCACCGGCTCCATCGACCCCGGGTCCATCGACCCTTCCGGGGCCGACATCCCGGTCCTTCCACTACAGTCCGGCCGCATCGGCGACGGCACTCGCCTTGTCGACCAGAAGGTCGATGATGTCGCCGGTCGGCACCCCGGCGGCAGCACGGTTGGCCGGGTTGTCCTGAGCGCGCCGCAACACCCCCTCGGCGATGATCGCGACCTTCCACAGGCCGAGCGCATGCCAGAATCGCAGTGCCTGCGCATCACGGCCGCTGCGCTCGAGATACATCTCGGCCAACTGCTCGCGCGAGGGAAATCCGTCGAGCAGTTCCACCGGCGCCGCCAATGGGATATCCCCTGCCGCCGGCCAATACGCAAGGGTGCTACCGATGTCGGCGAGCGGATCACCGAGGGTCGACAGCTCCCAGTCGAGCGCGGCACGCACCGAGCCGGACTCCGGATCGACCATCACGTTGCGAATGTGGAAGTCGCCGTGCACCAGGCGGGTCTCGCGCTGTTCGGGAATGTTGGCCGACAGCCGCCCCGTCAGCTCGTCCAGGGCCGGTATCTCCCGGGTCTTGGATTTTTCCCACTGCGCACTCCACCGCTTGAGTTGCCGTGCGGCATAGGGCTTGTGGCTGGCGAGATCATTCAGTCCCACGTCCTCGAGATCCACCCGGTGAATGCGTGTCAGGGTATCGATCATCGACTCGGCGATGCGCCCACGCGTGGCCGGCGTCAACGCTTGCGCCGTCGGCATGCCGTCGAGCACCACACCGTCGACGTATTCCATCACCACCAGCGGCGCCGGGCTCACCGACTCGTCGGTGCACACGCCGAGGACCGCGGGAACCGGTACGTCCGTGCCGGCCAGCGCCGAGAGGATGCGCGCCTCGCGCACCACGTCGTGCGCCGACGCCAGCAGATTGCCCACCGGCGGCCGGCGCAACACCCAGCGCCCGCCCGCCTCGTCGGCGAGCAGATACGTCAGATTCGATTGCCCGAGACCGACTCTCGTGCAGGTCATCGAACCCTGCGGGCGGACCCCGATGCGCGCGAGCCACTCGCCGAGCGCTACGGCGTCGACCTCCGGGATCACGGCCAGCCCCGTCTCGTGAATCTTCCCTTCATTCACCATCGTCAACCCCCTCGCGCAGCGGCACGGCCACCATCACCTAGCGCGCCGACAATGCGTTGTCCGATACCCCGTCGACCTTCTCGGGCACGGCCGCCGACGTGCGGTACTGGCGTAGCTCCCGTCGCGCGATGGCACGCTTGTGGACCTCGTCGGGACCGTCGGCCAGCCGAAGCGTCCGCAGGTGCGCATAGGCCTCCGCCAGCGGGAAGTCGTCGGTCACACCGGCACCGCCGTGTACCTGGATGGCGCGGTCGACGATCTTGAGGGCCACATTCGGCGCGGCGACCTTGATCGCGGCGATCTCGGTGGCGGCGGCCTTGTTGCCCACCGTGTCCATCATGTACGCCGCCTTGAGCGTCAGCAGCCGCACCATCTCGATATCGATGCGCGCCTCGGCAATCCAGTCCGCGATGTTGGCGCGGTCGGCCAGCGCTCGCCCGAAGGTGGTCCGTGCCCCAGCCCGTCGGCACATGAGTTCCAGTGCGCGTTCGGCCATTCCGATAGCGCGCATGCAGTGATGGATGCGCCCCGGCCCCAGCCGCGCCTGCGCGATCGCGAATCCCTCGCCCTCCCCCTTGAGGACATCGGTGGCCGGCACCCGGACGTTGTCGAAGACCAACTCGCCGTGGCTTTCCCGGTCCACATACCCGAATACCGGGAGGTTGCGCAGGATCGTCAGGCCGGGCGCATCGGTGGGAACGACCATCATCGACTGCTGCCGGTGCGTCGGCGCACTCGGATCGGTCTTGCCCATCACGATCAGCACCTTGCAGTCCGGACGGACCGCGTTGGACGCGAACCACTTCCGCCCGGTGAGGACGTAGGAGTCACCGTCTCGGACCATCTGCAGCTCGATGTTCGTCGCATCCGAGCTCGCGACCGCGGGTTCGGTCATCGCGAAGGCCGAGGCGATCTCACCGTCGAGCAGCGGCTTGAGATAGCGCTCCTTGTGCTCATCGGTGCCGAAGAGGGTGAGCACCTCCATGTTGCCGGTGTCGGGTGCGTTGCAGTTGAACACCTCGGGCGCCCAGCCGACCCGGCCCATGATCTCGGCGAGATGGGCGTACTCCAGGTTCGTCAGACCCGGGCCCCAATCGGCATACGGATGGAACAGATTCCACAGCCCCTCGGCCTTCGCCTTGGCCTTGAGCTCGAGCAGGATCGGCGGCGTCGCATGCGGATTCGCCGACTCACGCATCTGCTGCGAATACACCGCCTCATTGGGGTAGATGTGTTCGTCCATGAAGGCCAGCAGCTTGCGGCGGTAGTCTTCGGCGCGCGGCGACGGCTCGAACAGGGTCATGCGACTTCTCCTCGATGAGAGCGTGGTGACTGATTGATGGGTCTGGTGATGAGTGAATAAGGCACGGTCCGCCAGGGCGGGCTCATGCATCCTGCGGCGCGAGCAGCGATGCCTGATAGCGGCGCATCCCGCGCAGCCACCGGTCGTAGTCGGCGCCTTTGTGGCGATACATCTCGAGCACTTGGGGGTGCGGCAGGATGAGGAAACGCTCGTCGGCGACGGAGGCCAGCACCAGCTGCGCCACCTCGTCGGGGGTGAGCACCGCGCCTGCGGTCTCCACCGCCCGCTGCATGAGGCGCCCGCCGGGCGTATCCGGGGTGGCGTCGGGACGCAGCAACTTGGTGTCGACGCCCATCGGACACAGGCAACTGACCCGAATTCCGGCGTCACCGTAGGTCGCCGAGAGCCACTCGGCGAATCCGACCGCCGCGTGCTTGGTGACCGAATACGTCGCCGACCCCAGCTGGGTCAGCAAACCCGCCGCCGAGGCGGTGCTGACGAAATACCCGCGGCCTCGCTCTGCCCACTCCGGGACGAGCCGGCGCGCGGCGCGCACGTGGGCCATCAGGTTCACATCGATGACGGTGGCCCAGTCGTCGTCGGTGGCCTCGAGGCCGGTGGCCCCGCCGATCCCGGCGTTGGCGAAGTACATGTCGACCGGGCCGAAATGCTCGGCGGCAGCGGCGATCACCTCGTCGATGTGCGCGTTGTCGGCAGCATTTCCCGAGCGCGCCACCACCTCTGCGCCGCGGTCGGCGATGGTCTTCGCCGTCGCGGTGACGGCGTCGGCGTCGAGGTCGGTCAGCACGACGCGGGCGCCCGCCGCAGACAGCGCACGGGCGATGGCTCCCCCGATGCCGCCACCCGCACCGGTGACGACGGCAACTGTGTTCTGGATCTCCATGATCCGTACCGTACTTGAACCCGGTTTCAAGTTCAAGGGCGGTGCGGGCTGCCGGTCGTGGTTCCGGGTCGGCCGGCGACGGTCACCGGCCGACCCGGGGCTGCGTCAGTAGACGGCGCCGGGAGCGAACTCCTCGAGCACCTCGGTGACCAGTGCGGCGATCGGTGAGCGCTCACTGCGGGTGAGCGTGATGTGCGCGAAAAGCGGGTGCCCCTTGAGCTTTTCGATGACGGCGGCCACCCCGTCATGCCGGCCGACCCGCAGGTTGTCGCGCTGGGCGACGTCGTGGGTCAACACCACACGCGAGCCCGAGCCGAGTCGCGAGAGCACCGTCAGCAGCACGTTGCGCTCCAGCGATTGCGCCTCGTCGACGATGACGAACGAGTCGTGCAGGGACCGACCGCGGATATGCGTCAGGGGCAGCACCTCGAGCATGCCCCGGGCGAGGACCTCCTCGAGCACCTCCGGCGATGCCAGCCCTTCGAGCGTGTCGAAGACGGCTTGCGCCCATGGACCCATCTTTTCGTCGGCACCGCCGGGTAGGTAGCCGAGTTGCTGGCCACCGACTGCGTACAACGGACGGAAGACCACGACCTTGCGCTGGGTGCGGCGTTCGAGCACGGCTTCCAGACCGGCGCACAGGGCAAGTGCCGATTTACCGGTACCGGCCTTGCCGCCGAGCGACACGATCCCGACCGTGTCGTCGAGGAGGAAATCGAGCGCCACCCGCTGCTCGGCCGAGCGGCCGTGCAGACCGAACACCTCGCGGTCACCGCGCACCAGCTGGACGGTCTTGGATTCGTTGACCCGGCCGAGCGCGCTCGACGAGCCCGGCCCGAGAAGGCGAACGCCGGTGTGGCACGGGAGTTCTCGAGCGGCATCCAGGTCGACGACCCCCTCGGCGAACAGAGTGTCGATGACCTCGGACGCGACATCGAGCTCGGTCATCCCCGACCAGCCGGAGACGACGACGTCCTGGGCGTGATATTCGTCGGCGGCAAGGCCGACGGCACCGGCCTTCACCCGCAGTGGGGTGTCCTTGGAGACGAGGATGACGTCGGCTCCCTCCGCCCGCAGGTTCAGCGCACACGCCAGGATGCGCGAATCGTTTGTGTCCGTGCGGAATCCGGCCGGCAGGACCGCCGGGTCGGTGTGGTTGAGCTCCACCTGCAGCGTGCCGCCGGATTCACCGATTCCGAACGGCACATCGAGCCGCCCATGATCGAGCCGTAGGTCGTCGAGGAGCCGTAAGGCCTCGCGGGCGAACCAGCCGAGCTCGTGGTGGTGACGTTTGCCCTCGAGTTCGCCGATGACCACCAGTGGCAGAACCACGTGGTGTTCGGCGAAACGGGTGACCGCCCAGGGATCAGAGAGCAGGACGGAGGTGTCGAGGACGTAGGTGCGTGTGGTCACGTGGGCTCCTACAGTTGTGCGGCACCCGCACAAACCAGTTCAAGTCGACCGGCATGATCTCGGTCCGTTCTCGCCTCAGGCGAGATGGACGGGGACCGGGGCCGGCCCCCTCGCGTTGCTGTTGCACACCACGATTGAGAACCTCCCGGACGAACCGCTTCCCCGCGGCCCGTCACCCGTCAACGTACGCGGAATGCCCCGGCGCGGCGCGCCCCCGAAGGTGTGTCGGCGTGAATTCCACGTAAACGCCCGTATCGTCGGACGCAGTGACGCACTCGGCCGCCACGGCGGCCGAGTGCGTGCGCGGGAAGGCCGGATCAGCTGCCGGCGAGAGCGAGGATGCGCCGGCGTGCGGCCTGAGCGTCCGCGCCGAGTTCCTGGAGGCTCTCGAGTTTGAGGCCGTCGGCGATACTCGCGGCGATCGCGGCGTGGGTCTGGCCGTTCTCGTAATCGGCGATCAATGCGCGTTCGGCGTCGAAGTCGTCGATGTCGAAGCCGATCGGCTCGGTGGTCAGCCGGGCCAGCGCCTCGTCGACCGCGATGACGGTCGCATCCTGGTCGGCGACGAGGCCGGCGCCGAGGAAGTTCACGAAGGTGCGGGCCTGCAATTCGTCGTCAGCGCTGATCTTGACGAGGATCTGCTGATACACGTCGTCGGTCACTGCCCCCGACAGCCGCTTGATGAACTGCACGCACTGGTTCTCGTGCACGGCCATCAAGGCCAGGACGTCGAGTGGGCCGAGATCCCGCACCAGCTCCGGTCGCTGCCGATATCCCTTGGTCACGTGCTCGCGGCGGTGGTTTTCGGCGTCGACCGGGTTGATCGCGCGCCGCACGACCAGGTAGTCCCGCAGCACGACGGCATGCCGGTTGTCCTCGGCGGTCCACACACCCACCAACTGACGCCACTCGGAGAACGCCGGGAAGTGTATGGCGAGCAGCCGATGGTAGGACGGCAGGTTGTCCTTGGTGAGAAGCAGCGCGAGCGTGCCCGCACGCGCCTCGTCGGAGAGAGTCGCCTGGGCGGGGTCCCAATCGTCGCCACCGAGGAACGCGAAGTTGCGCCCGTCGTCCCACGGAATCCAGTCGTGCGGATTCCACGGCGTCGCCGCTGCGTGGTGATCCTCAGAGATCTCCGGAAGCGCCTTCTCGAGCGCAATGATCAGGTCGTCCTCGGTGAGTGCGTTCATCGCGCCCGAGGGTACGCCAAGGGTCCGCATCGACGGCAGGCCGGGCACCCTTCGAGTGCGCCGAGGGTCAGATCCGGCTCATCAGCCCCCACGACTCCAGGCCGTCGTAGAGGGGGAAGTCCAACGCGAGACGCGAGACGCGGGCGCGCAACGCCGACACATCCGCGCTCGGCCCGGCGGCCAGCGTGCCCGCGATGATGTCGGCGACCTCGGCGAATTGTTCGTCACCGAACCCGCGCGTGGCCAACGCCGGGGTACCGATCCGCAGTCCCGAGGTCACCATCGGCGGCCGCGGATCGAAGGGCACCGCATTGCGATTGACCGTGATCCCGACGTCGTGCAGCAGGTCCTCGGCCTGCTGGCCGTCGAGTGGGCTGTTGCGCAGGTCGACGAGGATCAGATGGACGTCGGTACCGCCGGTCAGCACCGATACCCCGGCCTTGGTGACGTCCTGCCCGGTGAGCCGATCGGCGAGGATCTTGGCACCCGACACGGTCCGGCGCTGGCGCTCGGCGAACTCCTCGGTCCCGGCGATCTTGAGCGCCACGGCCTTGCCTGCGATCACATGCATGAGCGGACCGCCCTGCTGGCCGGGGAACACCGCCGAGTTGAGCTTCTTGGCCCACTCCTGCTTGGCGAGGATGATGCCCGAGCGGGGCCCGCCGAGCGTCTTGTGCACCGTCGAGGACACCACGTCGGAGGCGGGCACCGGGCTCGGATGCAGCCCCGCGGCGACCAGCCCGGCGAAGTGGGCCATGTCGGTCCACAGGTAGGCGCCGACCTCGTCGGCGATGGAGCGGAAGGCGTCGAAATCGAGGATGCGCGGGTAGGCCGACCACCCGGCGACGATCACCTTGGGCCGGGTGTCGAGGGCGATCTTGCGCACCTCGTCCATGTCGACGCGGAAATCCTCTTTGCTGACGCCGTAAAAGGCGTTCTCGTAGAGCTTTCCGGAAAAGTTCAGACGCATGCCGTGGGTCAGGTGACCGCCGTGGGCGAGGTCGAGTCCGAGCAATGTCTCGCCGGGCTCCATCAGTGCGGCCAGCACCGCGGCATTGGCCTGCGCGCCGGAATGCGGCTGCACGTTCGCGAAGTCGGCCCCGAAGAGTTCTTTGGCCCGATCGCGGGCGATGTCCTCGACGACGTCGACGTATTCGCAGCCGCCGTAATATCGACGGCCGGGGTAACCCTCGGCGTACTTGTTGGTCAGCACACTGCCCTGCGCCTGCAGCACCGCGCGCGGAACGAAGTTCTCCGACGCGATCATCTCCAAGGTGTCGCGCTGACGACTCAGCTCACCGTTCATCGCGGCGGCGACGTCGGGATCGAGTTCGGCCAGCGACATCGAATTCACCGGCGTCGAGTTCACGGATTGGGCGGACGAGGCGTTCTCGGTCATGCCCGCAAGTCTATGGCCATCGCGGCGAGCCGAATAATCCGCCCGGACCTCGCCGCATCGGTCAGGGTGTCGCACCCAGTTCCGCGCGTAGCGATGCCGGGATCAGCGGCTCGTCGAGCAGCCGGCCGAATCGGGTCGTGCGGTGGGCGCCGGCGATTGCGGGGGCGGCCGAATCGAGCCATTGCTGCAGCAGCCGGTAGCCCTCGACGTAGGTCGAGATGTACGCCCGCCACAACGGCGAGGTCAGGAATCGCAGCATCTGATGAGCCCGCTCCGGCGGCGCGAGCAGCCAGCGTTGCAGGAATTCGGCGGCGGTGTCGGCGTCGCGGTGCTGATCGTGCAGCATCAGCGCGGCGTCCTGACGCACGCCGAGCAGTCCAGCGGTGGCCCGGCCCACCCGCTGGGCTCGTCGCCCGTCGAACCGGAGTCCGAGATCGGCGTAGATCTCGGCCGCCCATATTCCCCAGTCCGGTCCGATGATCGCGCCGAGCGCGTGGTCGGCGAGTCCCTCGGCCATCAGGCATTGCGGCGTGTTGACCAGGAAGATCGTCTGCTCCTGTTGGCCGCCACCGACGAGCAGCTGCTCCTTGCGGCAGTGTTCGGTGTGGTGTCCGGGATAGGCCTCGTGCGCGATCAGCTGCGGCAGACTCGACATGTGTTGTGTCAGATCACCGTTGATCGCCACCCGCGACCGGTATCCGCCGAGGTAGTAGTTGAATCCCGACCACGGCTTGTCGGCGACGACCTCGAAATCGACGATCTCAGAGTCGGGCAGCGGATAGACCGCCCGCACCCGCTCGCGCAACGCGCCACTGAATGCGCGCACGCAGTCGTCGACCCGCTCGGGGGGTATCTCCTCGGCGCGCCGGTAGGCGGTGTACGCCGCCGTCAATGACTCCGCCGTGGCGCCCGGGACATCCAGCGCCACAGCGAGTTCGGCGTGCGCATCGCGATATGTCGCCGGATCGCCCGGCGCGATGTCGACGTCGAAGTAGGCACGGACCTCCTCGACGAAGCCGATTTCCTCGCCGGCGAACTTGCGCGCCGAACACTCCAATGCGCGCAGGTGCGCGGCGATGAATGCCGCCCGGCCCGGATCGAGGTCACCGGGCAGGTCGGTCTGCAGACCGCGTGCGGTGTCGGCCAGCCGGGACGGATGCGGCGCGGGCGCATTCTGCACTGCCGCACGCAGCGTCGGATCCCCGGTGTAGGCGTCGACGAACCCCTCCTCGAGGCGGTCGAAGGCCAGTCCCAGCAACAGATATTCGGTGACAACTCCAGACGGCGCCGCCGCCGGACGCGAAGAAGGCATACCGGCAGGCTACCGAGAACGCGGCGACAACCGATGACGCGAGCAGACAACGGACAGCCGCGGCGAGCGCGGCGAGTGCGAGGGCGCGGGACCGGGCGGCCGGGGTCCCCTTATAGGGTGGGTGCATGACGAGCACCTCAGTCGCGACCGTCACGGGTCCGGGGCGGCGCTGATGTCACGCCACTCCAGTGATCGCGATCCCAGTCTCTACATGGAACTGGACCGCAAACAGTGGCGTGAACTACGTGAATCGATGCCGATGGTGCTGACCTCCGACGAGCTCGCCCAGCTCGTCGGCCTCGGCGAACAGATCGATCTGACCGAGGTCGCCGAGGTCTACCTGCCGCTGTCGCGACTCATCCATCTGCAGGTCGCCGCCCGCCAGCGGCTGTTCGCGGCGACGTCGACCTTCCTCGGCGACCGGCGCGGCGACAAACAGGTGCCCTTCGTCATCGGGATCGCCGGCAGTGTGGCCGTGGGCAAGTCGACGACCGCACGCGTGCTGGCCGCCCTGCTCGCCCGCTGGGAATCACACCCGAAGGTCGACCTGGTCACCACCGACGGCTTCTTGTTACCCACCGCCGAGCTGCAACGGCGGGAGATCATGCACCGCAAGGGTTTTCCCGAGTCATACGATCGGCGTGCGCTGCTGCGCTTCGTGACCGAGGTCAAGTCGGGGGCCCGCGAGGTCACCGCGCCCGTCTATTCGCATCTGACCTACGACATCGTGCCCGATGTCCGCCACTACATTCGTCAGCCCGACATCTTGATCCTGGAGGGACTCAACGTCTTACAGACCGGCGAGACCCTCATGGTGTCAGACCTGTTCGACTTCTCCATCTACGTCGACGCCAAGACCACCGACATCGAGCGGTGGTACGTCTCGCGATTCCTGCAGATGCGCTCGACGTCGTTCGCCGACCCGAATTCACACTTTCACCACTACGCGTCGTTGACCGATGAGCAGGCGATGATCGCCGCACGCGACATCTGGACCTCGATCAACCTCCCCAATCTGCGCGAGAACATCCTGCCGACCCGCCCGCGCGCCACTCTCGTGCTGCGCAAGGACAGCGACCATTCGATCAATCGGGTCCGCCTGCGCAAGTTGTGAATCCGGTTCCCGCGACTACTGCGCCCACGGCGGACTGATCTGCTGTCCCGATACCGTCGTCGCCTGTAGGCCGGCAACGGCCGTGACCCACAGCGTCGCCTCGTGCATACCCGGATTGTCCAGGCGCACTTCGCTGTCGGCCGGAACGAAGACGACCGCACCGACCTGAAGGGCCTCGGGACGGCCGTCGAGGTACAGCACCGGCTCGCCGCCCAGCACCAAGAAGATCTCCTCGCGGTCCACCCGGTGCGCCGTACCCTGCTGAGTGGGTCCGACAACCGTTCGCCAGGCGCATAATTCGGTGCTGCCGCGCGACGGGCTGACGAATGATTCAAATAGTGATCCGTGCATCCCATGCACGGTCGGCTGCGTGACAACAGGCATATCCCACTCCCTAGTTGGACAGATTATCTGTCTTTATAAGACAGTTAGACTGCCCTCATGTCAAGCCCGCTTCCCCCCATCGCCGATCTTCCGTTCCTACTGATGCGGGCCCAGGCGGCCGTCGCCGAACGCATCAACGATCAGATCGCCGCGCACGGCCACCCGGGACTGCGGCCGGTACACGGGGTGATCTTCGCGCGGATCGCCGCCGCCGGCGCATCGGTGAACGAGATCGCCGCGCACCTGGGTATCACCAAACAGTCGGCCGCGACGATCATCGAAGCCCTCGAGGCCGACGGTTACGTCTCCCGGCGCCCACATCCGACCGATCGCCGTGCGCGCCTCGTCGAACTCACCGACCGCGGACGCGGGGTCACCGAACTGGCCGCGCGTACTGCCGCAGCGGTGGCCGGCGAGATCGAGAGACAGATCGGGCGCGGTGCCATGGCAACCGTCCTCGATGCGCTACACCGCATGGGCGAGGGCACCCCGCCCCGGCCGGCATGGTGATCGGGACTTCAGGCGGCGCTCAGCTCGACTTCTTCTCGGCCCGCCTGGCCGGCCACTGCTCGACTGTGGTCGCGGTCTGCACGAAGTCACCGCGCGGCAACAGTCCGTCCGTACGCAGCGCCGACCCGCCGACGTTGATGCCGAGCACACACTTCGGGGAACCCGACTGCCGCGCAATGCCTTTGGCCAGATCGACCAGATCGAGGACGGCCGGCCCGGCCACCTCGACGTCGCCGCGCCCGGCCGAGTAGCTGCTCGGCGAGTTCATACCACTGAGCCGAGCGCACCACCGTCAGGACGTCGGGCGAGAGCAGTTCGCGATAGACCCGTTCCTGGGCGCCCTTGCCCTGGTAGTAACCGAACCGGGAGTTCACCGCCGGGTCGGCGGCGTTGATGATCGACAGGCAGACGACCCGCTCGACTCCGGCGGCCGCCGCCCCGGCTGCCCCGTCTCGCCGGCAGCGCCCGGCCGCGGCGCGCTACTTACCGAACCGCCGATTCCGCGCCGCGTAGTCGCGCAGTGCGCGCAAGAAATCCACTCGCCGGAATTCCGGCCAGTACGCGTCGGTGAACCAAATCTCCGAATAGGCGCTCTGCCACAACAAGAATCCGGACAACCGCTGCTCCCCCGACGTACGGATCACGAGATCCGGGTCGGGTTGCCCTTTGGTGTAGAGGTTGCGGTCGATCGCCTCGACGGTGACCGCGTCGATCATCTGTTGCGGGGTCGCGCCTTCGCCGAGTTGTTCGGCGAGCAGGGCGCCCACCGCATCGGCGATCTCCTGCCGACCGCCGTAACCGATCGCGACATTGACGTTCATCCCGTCGCAGTCCCGGGTGCGCTCGGATGCGGCGCGCAGCCGCTCGGCCACCGGCTCGGGCAGCTGCTCGAGTGTGCCCACGATGCGCACCCGCCAGTTGCCGTGGTGCGGGTCGCCGTCGGTGATCGGCGCGGAGATCTCGTCGACGATGTCGGGCACGATCTCCAGCAGCGCGTCGAGTTCTTCGGAATCACGCTGGAGGTTTTCGGTGGAGAGGAGGTAGATCGTCACGGTGGTGATGTCGAGTTCCGAACACCAGCCGAGCATGTCGGCGATCCGTTGTGCACCGACGCGGTGTCCGTGGCTGACGTCCTCGAAACCCGCCTCCCGCGCCCAGCGCCGATTGCCGTCGCAGATGATCGCGACATGGTGCGGCAGCCGCGTGGTGTCCATCAGCTGGATCAGCCGGCGCTCGTACACGCTGAGCATCGCGCCGCGCAGGCGATCGGGAAGCAGTTTCATCGGACACCAGCCTAACCGTCGTCCGGCGGCAACCGGATGAGGTCAGGCCACGACTTCCTCGGCGAGCTCCTCTTCCTGCGTCGGCGTCAGCTCCGCCGGTATCCGCTCGGTCGATGGCTGCTGTCCGGAACGCTCGTGCCGCCCGGCTCCGGTGCTCGCCGGGACGGCGGCCGGGGCCTGCCGACGACGCTCGACGATGCCGGCCACCACCACCAGGGCGGCGGCGGCGATCAGCCAGCCGATGACCTTGCCGACCGGGCCGGCGAGGGAGACCTGCGGGAAGTATGCGAGGTCACGCGCGGCCTCGTTGAACCCGGCGCCGATCCAGAAGTCGTGCAGGGCGGCGAAGAAGCGTGGTTGCAACTCGGGGGCGAAGACACCGCCGGAACTGGTGAAGTTGAGTCCGACGAATATCGTGACCATCGCCAGGGTCGTGAATCGGCCGATCAGTGGGTGGAGCCCGATGGCGAACAACATCGTGGCCAGCGCGTAGGGAATCGACAAGCCGAAGATCTGCCACTGCGCGCCGGGCAGCGCGTCGAAGCCGAACACCGCGATCAAGGTGAGGACGCCGGCGGCGAGCACCGCGGCTCCGACAGCCAGGCCCGCTCGGACGCGCAACGAGCGCCCGCCGGCGGCCACCGCGATGGCGATCCCGGTGCCGTAGGAGCCGACGGTCAGTGCCACGAGGAAGAAGAAGAGGCTCTGTCCGGATGGATCGCGGGAGGGGTCGGCGGCAACCACATCCACGACGTGCAGGGGTTGCTGATGGGCGACGGTGATCTGGGTGAAGATCCGCTCGAGCATCACCGCGGTCGGGTCCCCGGCCGCCGTCGACACCAGTAGTTGAGGGTTCGTGGCATCGGGCACGAAGGCCGCCGCGATCTCTCGGTGTTCGATCGCCGACCGGGCCTCGTCGACGCTCGTGACGGTGCGAATGTCGACGTGATCACCGAGATCCCGCTGAAGTTCCTGTGCGGTCACCGCGGTGGCGACCGTGTCGCCGACCACGTTCACCCGAAGCTCGTGCGGATCCGGCTTGTGGAAGCCGCCGAGATAGCACAGCGCCATCACGATCCCGATGACGAACGGGACGGCGACGTGCGCGGCGATCGTCTTGAGCGGCAACGCCGGATTGGGGGCCGATGACATGGGTGTACCTCTCTCACCAAGTCGAAGTTGCATTATGCAACCCCATTAAGTTGTAGAGTACAACCATGGATGCTTCCGAGCAAGCCTCGACCGCCGAACAGGTTGCCCAGGAATTGGTGACACTCTCGCGCCGATTGCGCAACGGCGCCCGTCAGATCTATGGGGAGGATGGGCTGACCTTCGTCGAGTACTCGTTGCTGACCCTCGTCGACGACCATCCCGGAATCAGCGCAGGCGCCCTTGCCCGCGCAGCGAGCATCGACAAATCCACTGCGAGCCGGCAATTGGGCGAGTTACGGCGACGCGACCTGCTCCGCCGCCACCACGACGCCTCGAGCCCGCGAACCCAGGCCCTCGAATTGACCGAGAACGCCCGGGTGATTCTCGGGCACATACGCCGACGCAGCGGCGCCGAGATCGCCGCACGATTGGCCGATTGGCCGCCGCAGGACATACAGCGATTCGCCGAGTTCCTGCACCGCTACAACAGTTCGGCGCCCCTGGACCCGATCTGAGCGACACCTCACCGGCATGCGGCACTGCGTCGGAGAACACCGCCATGCGGACACCAGGTTACGGTAGCGTAGGTTGCATGACCGCGCTGCTGACGACCCCGGCGGACGAGCCGCCCCGACTGCGCGGCGTCATCCACCACTACTCGGCGTATGTGGCCGTGGCCTGCGGCATCGCCGTCGTCGTCGGTGCCGCGTGCCTACGCGGTACCTCGGCGGCGCTCGCGTGCGCGACCTACGCACTGACCGTGATCGGCCTCTTCGCGGTCTCCGCGAGCTACCACCGCATCGCCTGGCGCACCCCGCGCGCACAGATCCGCATGAAGCGCGCCGACCATTCGATGATCTTCGTGTTCATCGCCGGTAGCTACACGCCGTTCTGCGTGGTGGCCCTACCCGACCCGGTCCGCTGGTGGGTGCTCGGAATCGTCTGGGCCGGCGCACTGGCCGGCGTCGCACTGAAACTCGCGTGGCCGGGCGCCCCACGATGGCTCGGCGTCGCCCTTTATGTACTGCTCGGCTGGGTCATCATCGCGGTGGCCCCGACCCTGATCTCCGACGCCGGCGTGCTGGTGATCGTGCTGCTGGTCCTCGGCGGGATCTTCTACACCATCGGCGGGGTGCTCTATGCGGTGCGCTGGCCGAACCCATGGCCCACGGTGTTCGGCCATCACGAGGTGTTCCATGTGTGCACCGCGATCGCCGCGCTGGCCCACTACGTCGCGGTCTGGCTGGTTCTGACCGCCTGACCACCGACCACGACACGACTGCCCCGGCGATTCTGCTCTGCGCGGTGTCCTCCTGCCGAGGGCAGCATCGGCTGTCCGGAGCCGTCATCGCGCCGCATGCTGAACCGCATGAGCGATGACAAGAGACCTCTGCCCTTGCGTAAGCACACCGCCGAAGGGCTACTGAATCAACGGATCCTGATGCTCGACTCGGCGCTCGACGACGAGATCGGCAGCCAGCTGTGTGCGCAGTTGGTGATGCTCTCCGCACATGACCCGATGACCGACATCGGCCTGTGGATCAACTCGCCGGGCGGGTCGGTACCGGCGATGCTCGCGATCATGGACACCATGGCGATCATCCCCAACGACGTGGTGACCGTGAACCTCGGAATGGCATACAGCGCAGGGCAATTCCTACTCTGCTGCGGCACCCGCGGCAAGCGGTTCATCCTGCCCCACGCCAAGGTGCTGATGCATCAGGGATCGGCCGGGATCGGCGGCTACGCGCCCGACATCGAGTTGCAGGCCGACGATCTGCGCCACGTACGCGACACCGTCCTGGGCATCATCGCCGAGCGGACCGGACAGTCGCGGGAGCGCGTCTTCGACGACTCCCTGCGCGACCATGTGTTCACCGCCGCCGAGGCGCGCGAGTACGGCTTCATCGACCACATCGTCGACTCGGTCGCCCAATTGGCGCCCACGGCGAGCGCCGCGGCCGGTTTCGGGGTATCGCGGTGAGCACCTACACGATTCCCAATGTCATCAGCCGGTCCCCGCAGGGCGAGCGGGTCATGGACGTCTACAGCCGCCTGCTCGACGACCGAATCGTCTACCTCGGCACCGAGATCGACGACGGCGTCGCCAACGCGTTGATCGCCCAGATCCTGCACCTGGACTCCGACAACCCGCAGGCGCCGATCGATCTCTACATCAATTCGCCCGGCGGGTCGGTGATGGCGACCTTCGCGCTCTACGACACGATGCAGTACTGCCACGCTCCGATTGCGACAACCTGTGTGGGACAAGCACTGTCGTCGACGGCACTCCTGCTGGCCGCAGGCGAGCCGGGCCGCCGCGCGGTGCTCCCCCACGCCCGTGTACTGCTCCACCAACCATCGGGTCAGGGCCGCGGCACGATTCCCGATCTCATCCTCGCCGCCGAGGAGATCCTGCGCACTCGCGAGGAGATCGAACAGGCGATGAGCCGACACACCGGCCAGGACGTCGCCACCCTGCGCCGCGACACCGACCGCGACCGGGTCCTGCGGGCGGGCGAGATCGTCGAATACGGCATCGCCGATCACATCATCGACGAGCGCATCCCGGCCGGAGATCGCTGAGCGGGCGCATCGGCGAGGTTCAGGCCGCCAGCGCCACCGGCCCCCGACACCTCTGCGGCACAGGCTGGTTCGACGTGCCGACGGACCGCATCGGGATCGCACCGGGAACCGAGCGCAGGGCCGGTACCGCGGCACGGGTCAGGTCGGCGGTCACCTCACGGGTGAGGTCGAGCAGCGTCAATCCCAGTGCCCCGGCCACCGCCGCCAGCAATTCACTCGAGGCGTCTTTGCGGCCGCGTTCGAGCTCCGACAGGTACTGACTGGACACGCCGGCGCGGCGGGCGGTTTCCACGAGCCGCTCGCCCCGCTCGTGGCGGTGACGCCGCAACACCCGGCCCGTCACCTCCCGCAGCAGTGGCTCCACGGCGTCACGGGTGTCGTCGAGCGATGTCCGATCGTCCATGCGGCGATCGTAGTTCCGCGGCGGCGAGCGCCCGGCCCGCTTCTGCTGTCAGCAGAACGGACTCAGTCGCGCGCCAGCTCGGCGAGCACGGCGGCGCTGGCCTCCCAGTCCATGCACTTGTCGGTGACCGACTTGCCGTAGACGAGCGGGTCGGCGTCGGGAGATTGTGCACCGGCTTCCAGGAAGCTCTCGAGCATCACCCCGCTCACGCGGGCCGGGTCGCCGGCTGCGCGCTGCGCGCGAATCGACGCCGCGATCTCATACGCAACCTGCGCCTGCCGGACGTGGTCTTTGCCGGAGTTGGCGTGACTGGCATCGATCATGACCCGGGCCGCCAGTCCCGCCTTGTCCAGCGCCGCCACCGCGTCGACGACCGAGGCGTCGTCGAAGTTGGGGCCGACGGTGCCGCCGCGCAGAATGATGTGGCAGTCGGCATTGCCTGCCGACTCCACCAGCGCACCGTGGCCGAAATCGTCCACGCCGAAGAAGACATGTTGCGCCGCAGCAGCTTTGACCCCGTCGATCGCCACCTGGACGTTGCCGTCGGTGCCATTCTTGAAGCCGATCGGCATGGACAGTCCCGACGCCAGCTGACGGTGGACCTGCGACTCCGTCGTGCGGGCGCCGATCGCCCCCCAGGCGACCGCGTCGGCGATGTACTGCGGGCTGGTGGGTTCGAGGAATTCGCAGCCGACCGGCAGACCCAGGTCGATGATGTCGAGGAGCAGCGATCGTGCGGTTCGCAGACCACGTTCCACGTCGAAGGTGCCGTTCATGCCGGGATCGTTGATCAGGCCCTTCCATCCGACGGTGGTGCGCGGCTTCTCGAAGTACACCCGCATCACGATCTTGAGACTCGGTGCGTACTGCTGCGCCAGCGGGGCCAGGCGACGCGCGTAGTCGAGGGCGGCGACCGGATCGTGCACCGAACACGGCCCGATGACGACGAGCAGCCGGTCGTCGGCGCCGGCGAGGATCGCGGCGATCTCGTCGCGGTCCCGCTGCACCGTGAGCGCGCGGCGCGCCGTCAGCGGGAGTTCGGTGCGAATGGTGTCGGGCGACGGGATGGGCCGGAACGCCCTGATACGCCGATCCGAGGTCGATTCGGCGGCAAGAGTTGCCGATGCCGGCATCGAACGGGGCAGATCTCCGAGGGTGGTCACTTCTGGTGCCTTTCGCGGGTTGGGTGCCGTGTCGCCTTCATGTCCCACCCGCCGTTGCCACACCGGAGGCCCATGGAAATGACGAAAGCAGCGACCATGAGGTCACTGCTCGGGGCTCCGGGATGTACGTGCGACGCAATCAGCGCTTCATCGCAGGCTCACCCGGAGCCTCGATAAAGAAACGCCAATAGGCGCGCACGGTGCTGATCACGGAAGCGAGGCTACCACGACGCGTCACATCGCCCCAAAATCGTCCACGGACCGACCTCAGCAGAGACCTCTCGACGCATCGACGAAAGCCGCCACCTGCGCATCGGTGGGCTGTGTTCCGGTGGACTGCTTCATGACCGGGGCGGCGAACTGGCGCGCCGCATCCTCGCCACCGGTCTTGCGTACATGACAGACCGAGTCACCCAGCGAGACAGCGGTGTCCGGGTCGAGGTTGACCCCTTTGTCACGCAGCGTCGCCAGGAAGGCACTGCGGGCCCCCGACGCCGGCGGCGCCACCGTCTCGGCGGTGCCCTGGCTCGGCAGCTCGATCCGACTCGGCGGGGCCGACGGGGACGCCGACGGCGCCGGAGCATGCGACGACGTGGTGGTGCTCGCCGGGACGGAGGACGTCGCGGACTCGCTCGAGGTGGTGACCGAACCCGACGCGGCCGAATCAGCTGCGTTGTCGGAGCTGCCGCATCCGCCGAGTAGGACTGCGCCCAGGACGCACCCGGCGGCGAGAACGGCCCGCATGGGACCGCTCGCCGCCCGGCCTCGGCGGGCCTCAGGCACGGAAGAAGCCCCGGTTCAAGGCGTTGTAGACGGCATCCTGCCAGTACGGCCAGTCATGCATTCCCGACACGGGGTAGTCGGTCATGACCGGAACCCCGTTGATCATGGCCTGGATGTCGAAGGTGTGGGTCAGCGCCGAGGACAACGTCTCCAGCGGCACGCCCTGGATCAGCAACGCCGGATTCGCCAACACGGCCTGCGGGGTGGCGGTGTAGCCGGGAATGCCGCTGCCGGTGGACAGGAACAGCCGCAGGCCCCGCATCTTGCCGATCTGCACGAACGGGTCGTTGTCGAACCAGCGGGGACTCCACGGCGGTCCCCACATCGCGTCGACGTTCATCGCAGGCGTGCCGCCGTCGATCGCCGGGAACACCATTGCCGCGCGGATCGCCGAGCGCATGCCCGGTGCGGTGATGTTGAGCAGCCCTGACAGTGAACCCGCGGCGTCGAAATCACGGCGGTTGTTGGCGGCGGTGATCAGGGCGGAGCTACCACTCATCGACACACCCATGATCGCGTAGTGCCCCGACGGCCCACGCAGCCCACGCGCATCCATTGCCCGGACCAGACTCCGGCTGACCACGCATCCCCACTTCTGGGTGTAGGTCTGCCGGCTGAAATTGTCCGGTGCGTTCCAGTCGGTGTAGAAGCTCTCATAGCCGCCGACCGGCTCGATCACGTTCACCCCGCGGTTGGCGAGGTCGGCCACATGGGTGCCGTGCTCCCAGCCGCTGGCGTCGTCGGTGGCGCGCAGGCCGTCGAGCAGCACGACCGTCTTGCGGTTGCCGGGGCGGGTCCAGGCGCGCACCTTGACCGTATGGGCGGGGCCGCCCGGGCTTTGCGTCGGCATCCCGCACGAGTCGATCCACCAGGTCTGCGCGGGCACTGCCGCCTGCGCGAATCCCTCCCCGACGACGAGCAGCGCACCAGCACTGGCCAGGCTGACCACGAGAACCAGAAGCCGGAGGGTCAACGATCGATGCCGTGGCCGCCGCCACGACCCACTTCTGTCCGCCACTCTCGACATCACACCGCTCCCATTCACTTCTTCACACACCGAGGTCATGCTCACGACCGAGGTTATCGACATTAGCGCACCGCCCGTTACTGCCCATACAGCGGCAAATCGGGCGAACCTCGCTGTAACGCAATGTGAATCACGACACACCTGGGTGGGAGCACGCACTCGGGTTAAGCTCATCGACGTGTCCTCTGACCGGCCCCGCCACCGCGTCCTGTTGATCCGCCACGGACAAACCGAATGGTCGCTGTCGGATCAGCACACCGGCCGCACCGATATCGACCTGACCCCCAAGGGCGAGGCCGATGCCTCGGCGTTGCATGGAATCGCCGAACGGATCGGCCTGCACAACCCGTATGTGTTCGCCTCACCCCGACGCCGAGCCCAGCGAACCGCCGAATTGGCCGGATTGCACGTCGACGAGACCGACGAGTTGTTCGCGGAGTGGGACTACGGCGACTACGAGGGCCTCACCCGTCTCCAGATCCAGGCCGATCACGAACCCGGATGGGCGATCTGGACCCACGGGGCGCCCGGCGGCGAATCGGTCGAGCAGATGACCCGGCGGGTCGACGCCGCCGTCGACCGGGTCGAGTCCCGGCTCGTGATCTCCGACGTCGTGGTGGTATCCCACGGCCACTTCTCACGCTCGTTCGTGTGCCGTTTCCTGCGGTGGCCCATCACCCAGGGCGCCGACATCGATCTGCGCCCCGCAGGTTCGGCGTTGCTCGCCGAGGCCGGCGGCGACCGCCGGTTGTCCGAACTGCGCGGGCCCGTCGGCGAATGGGCGTCGCCCACCTCGATCTGAGGTCGTCCACACCCGCCGACGCCACCAGCCTCCGCCCCGGAGAAGCGTTGTCGTTCAGACAGTTACGCCGCCGACCGCCGGCTTCGTGACCGCACGCAACAGGAAGTGGTTGACCACGGGGACGATCAATTCGACCGGCGTCATGATCAGGTAGAACCAGCTCGGCGTCCCGACCGTCACCCACGCGAGCAGACGGGCCAGTCCGCCGAGGAAGAACAGCAGACCGAGCAGGTCGACGACTCGTGCCCGGCCGGGGACATCCTGTGCCGCCCAGACGAATCCGAGACCGTACGCCGCGAAGAGAATGTTGAAGAACCGCAGATCGGACTCCATCGTCGCGTCGACAGTGCCGCCGCCGATGTACGTCGTCTGCCCGAAGAACAAGTGCGCCAAGGCAATACCGAGGACGACCGACCCGAATATCACCAGCCATACACGGAAAGCCCTGAGCATTCATCACCTCTATTTCACTCGTGTGTAATAAGACGACGATAGGCTTCGGACCGAGCCGGGGCAAGGCCTAGGATGAAGCGATGCCGAGCCGCCGACGGATGTCACCGGAGGAACGCCGCGAGTCATTGCTCGACGTCGGGGAACGCCTTTTCGGTACCGGGGACTTCGAGGAGCTCTCGATGCAGGACATGGCAGCCACGGCCGGCGTCACGCGTCGGCTCCTTTATAACCACTTCCCCACCAAGGCCCATTTCTTCGGCGCAGTGTGGGAGCGGGCACACACCCGATTGCGGACGAAGGCATCGACCACGGCAACCGCCACCGTTCGAGACCGGATCGAGACCGCGCTCACCGCCTATCTCGACTTCTACGCCGAGAACCTTCCGCTCGTCCTGACCGCCAACCGTAGTTCGGTGTCTGCCGATCCCGCGGTGCGTGGGCCGATCGATCGCGTCCTGGCCTCGCTGTGGAATTCGTTCCTCGACGACGCCGGATGTACCGGTCATGCACGCGATCTGGCCGACGTGGGGTTCACCGGGTGGATTGCCTTCGTCCGCGCCGGCACGCTCGCCGCCCTGCTGGATCAAAAGATCACGCCCGAGGAGAACCACGAACTCTGCATGGCCGCACTCGACTCCACGGTCGGCGCGCACGTCGACCTCCTCGTCACGCGCCGGCACTGAGCGGCTCAGCGCAACGCGGCCTGCAGCTCGGTGACCTCGGTGACCGGTAGATCGCAGACGGTCCCCCGGCAGATGTACGCGGCGTCGGCACCACCGACGACGCCTCGGTCGTGCAGCAGCGGCAGCGAATCCCGTTGACCGGCAACCACAACCGCCCCACCAGGTGCGGCCCGGCGGGCGGCAGATGCGAGTCCCCCTGCGCTGTCGGCAGTTTGCGACACCGCGACCTGCAGGGGTCCGGCCACTCGGGCCTGCGCAACGGTCAGCCAGTGCCCCGCCGACCGGGGCACCTTGGCAGGCAACACCGCACCACGACCGAGGGTGGCGTCGAGCAGATCGGCGTAGCGGGCGGCGCGCTCGGGCAGCGCGAGTAGCGATGCACTCAGCAGCGCCTCGGCCAGCAGCGAGGCACCTGCCGGAGTCGCCCCGTCGATTGGGTCGCGTGGCCGCGCGATCAGGTCGTCACCGGCGGCGTCGTACCAGCTACCCGGTTCGTCCGGGTCCGCGAACGTCGCTATCGTGCGGTCGAGCAGGTCCACGGCCTGCTCGCGCACCGCAATGTCGCCGGTCGCCTGATGCAGCGACAGCAGTGCGGTCACCAGTGCGGCGTGATCGTCGAGCGCCGCGGCGGGTTCACCGGCCACGCCGCCGAGCGATGCCCGGCGCAGCCGGCCGTCGCGGACATGTTCACGCAGCAGCGTCGCGGCGATCTCGCCGGCGAGATCGACCCATTCCGGGCGGCTCAACGCCAGACCCGCCTCAACGAGGGCGGTGACGGCCATCGCGTTCCACCCGGTGACCACCTTGTCGTCCCGGGCGGGCTGGGGACGCTCGGCGCGCGCAGCGAGCAGCCGATGCCGTACGTCGGCGAATCGGGCGTCGTCGTCAGGATCGACGCGTAGCTGCAGCGTCGAGGTGCCGTGCTCGAAGGTCCCCGACCCGGTGACACCGAAAAGTCCGGCGGCCCAACGGCCGTCGGATTCGCCCAGTACCTCGACGAGCTGCGCCGGGGTCCACACGTATGTCGATCCTTCGACGCCGGCGGCATCGGCGTCGAGGGCCGAGGCGAATCCACCGCCCACCCGAAGATCGCGGCGCAAGAACTCGACGATTTCGCCGGTGATCCGGATCGCCAGCGGGTCGTCGGTGATGCGGGCCAGATGCGCGTACACCCGCAGTAGCTGCGCGTTGTCGTAGAGCATCTTCTCGAAATGCGGTACCACCCAGTCGTCGTCGACCGCGTAGCGAGCGAATCCACCGCCCAGCTGATCGTAGATTCCGCCGCGGGCCATCACCTCGCAGGTGCGCCGGACGGCGTCGAGTGCCTCAGGGCTGCCGGTGCGTTCGCTGTGCCGGAGGAGTCCTTCCAGCAGCGCCGACGGCGGGAACTTGGGCGCGCCCCCGAAGCCACCGGATTCGCGGTCCTCGTCGCCGAGTACGGCGGCCACCGCATGCGCCAGGAGCCGGTCGTCGACGGGCAGCGAACCTGCCGGAAGCGCAGACGCGTTGGCGTGCAAATGCTCTCGCACCTGCACCCCGACCGCGGTCACCTCGTCGCGCCGCTGTGTCCACGCCTCGGTGATCGCGGTGAGCAACTGCCGGAACGATGGCATCCCGTTGCGCGGGGTACCGGGAAAGTAGGTGCCGCAATAGAACGGCTCGCCGTCGGGGGTGAGAAAGCAGGTCATCGGCCAGCCGCCCTGCCCCGTCATCGCCACGGTGGCGTTCATGTAGATCGCATCGATGTCGGGGCGTTCTTCGCGGTCGACCTTCACGCAGACGAAGCCGTCGTTCATCTGCGCCGCCGTCGCCTCGTCCTCGAACGATTCGTGCGCCATCACATGGCACCAGTGGCAGGCGGCGTAGCCGACAGACAGCAGCACGGGAACGTCGCGGCGCCGCGCTTGCGCGAGCGCGTCATCGCTCCATTCGCACCACTGCACGGGATTGTCGGCGTGCTGCCGCAGGTAGGGACTCGTCGCGGAGACGAGACGATTGGCCATGACTGTGACTCCTCACGAGTGGCAGGCGTGCCACTTTCCTGAAGCGATGCACGGGCGTCCGGTGCGGCTCCCTCTCGTCCAGCCTAGGAGGGTATGCCGGACCGGCGGCCGGGCGCGGTGCAACGCGTCAGACAGGAGGCAGCGCTTCACGCCACCGGCGCGAAAACTCGGTCGATCTCTGCTGGAGCGACGAACGTGTCGAAGGCAGACTTGACTCGCTCGACACTCGCCGGGTCTTGCAAAACGCCGGCGGTCCACTCGACGCTCTGGCGGACGTCATCACCGATCTCGGGGTGGTCAAGGAACCCTGTGATGATCCGGACGGCGTCGTCCGGATCGGCCACGGCCATGAGCCGCCACAAGTCGCCGAGGTCCTTGTCGCGCACCCGGCCCTTGTGTGGCTCGCGCAGGCGTTCGCCCACCTTGGAACACTTGGCGAGGACGAGCGCAGGAATCTCGGCGACGTGGACCTCTGCCGAGAGTCGTGGATCGGCGAAGTCGATGATCGTCACCAGCGACCGGTTGAACGCCGCGAGTTCCAGGCCGAGGGCGTTGCCGACCGCGAGCTTGCCGTGTGCCGGCTGGAGAGCCGGAACGCCACGCCTGGTCCGGCTGGTGGTCCCCGATAGTCCGTGAGGAGCGAGCAGGTCGATCTTCTCGCGGAACGACCGCGTTCCGTCGGACTCGTCGTACGGCTCGCGACCCCAGAGACCGGGCCTCGCCGTGGTGCGGTGTTCGTAGCCTTCGCCGGCCAGGAGCGCCTCGATACTGGGCACCTCGCCCACCAACCGTGGTGTCACACCGAGATCACCGTCGCCCGTTGGCATTCCCGGCACGTCGAGGTTCATCGTGCGCAGCAGGACGGCATGCGCCCCGACCAGTGTCAGTGATTCGGAGTGGACCGCGAGGACTCCGACCACGTTGATGATCGCGCGGCGGCTCCACTCGGTCTCGTTGCGAGGCTCCTCGAACTCCGTCACGTCACTCGACGTCCCAACAGGATGTCAGCCTGCTCAGTCATGCGGTCGACACCGCCGTAGGCGTCGATGATGACCTGATCGCGTGCAACCACTGTCACACCGTCGACCAACACCCTGCCGAGTTCGCAGACCCCGTCGAAGGGAATCAGCGTGAGGCGTGTGCCGAACGAACCAGACTCTTTGCGTGCGAGCCCAGCCGTTTCGGCTGCACGGTCGACGTCCTCGACGTACAGGACCGGCCAAGCTTCCCCCGCGCTGGAGCGATAGAGGTTCGCGCCAGTGTCGCCGGTCACGGCGTAGTCGAAACCAGCGCTGTGGAGAGAGTCGGCAACGTCATACGCGGTCGGCCCCGTCTTGAAGTCCACGGAACCCGAACGCCGCGTGAGACGAGCAGCGCGACCGGCACGGAACATCAGGTCGGCCTCCTTACCGCTGATCGCAAACCCCTTCTCGTCGACGAGCCCGATCCGAGCCCATCGTCGACGCCACACCTCGACGCCGGGCGCCACCGTGAGATCGAGCATCGGATCGAGTGCCAACCGCGCGGCGGCAATCGCAGAGACATCAGCCGAACTCGTGAATCCAATCGGCTCCCCCAACACCGCCATGATGTCCTGAGCCAGATCGAACGATGGGCTGACCGCGCCGGACTCGATCCGCGTGACGGTCGTCGGCGCGACATCGACCAGCGCCGCAAGCTGGCGGGCACTCAGGTCGTTGACGCGCCGCAGGGTCGAGATGCGCTCAGCGAGGTCCACATGAGCAGTCTAGATCAGAGTTGCAAATATGCAACGGGAGGCCACCGTCGACCTACTTCGATACTCCTCCGACCAGCCAGGCCAGGTCTGCCGCCGCTCGGTGACGTTCCGAGGCTTCGCGCTTGTGCAGGTCCGGCCGCTTGGCCAGCCGCAAGGTGTAGGGGCTGCCCTTTCGAATCGTGCGATGGGCGACCGGGAGCTCGGCGGCCTCGATCCGATGCTGGACGTGCTGGCGTCCGTCGGTTCGCAGCCGCCAATCGAGTTCGGTTGCATTGCGGTCGCCGAGGAAGCCCTGCAACGTCTCGCACCGGTCGCACCCGCACCCCGACCACACGATCGACCAGTCGTCTGCGGGTCGAGGCGGAGCGCCGAGCTGAGTCTCCAGTCGACACACGGCGTCATCGACCAAAGACGATGGCGCATCGGCACCGAGTCGGCGCAGCAGCGGAACCTCCAGATCGAGCACGCCGTCGTCGTAGTCCCTGAGGGCGCCGACGAACTCCTCGACCATCTCCGCGTCGGCCGCTCTCAAGAGCGCTTCCGCCGGGTTCACCAGCGACGCCATGCCTTCGGCCCGAGATCGCGGCCCCGCCGTCAGTTCCGCACCGAACGACTCCGACAGGATCGCCCAATTCTGTCGGCAGACATAACTGACGACGCTGACCGAGCCGGCCCGCCGCAGCTCCGATGCCAGGCGGGGCAGGGTCTCGTTCACCCATTCGCGACGTCCGTGTACCCAGCGTCCGTGCCAGTAGCCATCGACCGTGAACCAGGACTCGATCAATGTCTGCGCCCACACATCTCCGTATCGCGCGGCGACGCCCGCGAGCGCGGTGGCGTGATCTGCGGTCAGTGCATCGCCCGTGAGCTGCGTGAGCAGAAGCTGGGCAAGTTCGGCGTCATCGAGAGCATCGGCAACCGACAGGAGGCCGGTGAGCAGGTCCGAGTTACCGGCTCCGATGAAGTCGACCAGCTCCCGGGCGTCGGCCCGGGCGCGATCGAGGTCGCCCCCCTCGCTCAACCGGGCATCGAGCTCGGCGATCGCGTTGGGCAGGTCGGCCTCGGCGCGGGCGATGAAGTCCCGTGCCGTCGGCCAGAGCACGATCGCGGCTCGGCGATACCAACGGTCGAGGGTGTTGCCGTAGTTGCCCATGTAACCCTCGTACTCGGATTCGTACGGGATCAACGACGCCGTCGGGGTGACCGCGCAGACCTCACTCTCGTCGGGGTGCAGGCCAATCGACTCCCCGCGGCCCACGCCGGCACGTTTCCACCAGCCCAGAGTGATCTGGTCGTCGAGCAGCTCACCGACGTCGTACGACGGCTCACCGTCGTCGTACGCCTCGCTTTCTTCTCCTTCATCATCGTCGTACCGGTAGCGCCACGACGTGCCATCGTCGTAGGCGTTCCGCGTCTCCCGGATCTCCGCCAGCGCGAGTGCGTTCGCACAGCCGACACGGTCGGCGGCCGCCCGCAGTCGGTTCACCCACTCGACATCGCGGCCCTTGAGTCGGCCGGCGGCCAGCCCACGTTCGCTGTACTGGTGATCGAGCAGCACGGTGAGTCGGTTCGGCGCCCGAGGCGGCTCGCCGGACCAGTGTCGGATCACCGGTGTGGTGAAGTGTTCGCCGATCAAGGACGCCAACTCCTCGTCGGGGTCGATCTCGTCCTCCTCGACGTCGCGGGTGACGAGCAGGTTGAATGTCATCGTCACTCGCCGCCCGGAACGGACCGGGCGCACCTCGTGGACGCAGTCGGCGTAGAAGGTGACGAAGCCGATCGTGCTCCGGTCGGCGTGGCGGTACGCGCGGGTCTCCCCGCCGTGGCTGACCACGAGTTCCCCACCGGTGTGGACCGAGGGCAGCGACACCACAAGCGTCGCCACCATCTCGTCGTCCTTCTCCGAGTCCTGATGCGGCGCGAAGAACTGGTCCGGCCCGTAGACCAGCAGCGAATGCGGCTCCGCGCGCAGACGTGCGCCCCGCGGCAGACCGAGCTCCTCGTGCGCCTCGGCCAGCACGTCGTCGAGGACTTGGTCGAACGCGCCGCCCAGACTCACCTGGTCGGCGGTCAACTCCCAGGTGTCTCGCACCGACGTGTCGGTCAGGGTCTGCTCACCGAGCCCGAACATCGCCGGGCGCGCGACCGACACCAGCTTCCTCTCCTGCTGCGCGCCGATCGGAAGCTTCACCGGACCGACCGCTTCGACCGACAAGGTCACGCCTGCGGCCGGCGCCGACATCTCGGCGCTGAACGACCCCGCCGACTCATGGCCCTGCAACAACAGGGCTACCTTCTCCCGCGCAGACCTGACCACAACCGACAACCTACCAACGCCATCGGCGCAGTTCGGTCACGATGATCCGTCGGCGCCGTTATCAGGTGTCGGCGGACTTCTTCACCACGCCGGTGTCGTCGGCGACGTTCACCTCACCCGCCGGCTGGTCGCCGGGCGGGCTCACCGAATCGGTGCCCTCGTCGAACTCCTGGTCGGCCTCGGGATGGTTGGCGTCGAAGTTCTTCGGCAGCTTCCGCAGTTGCCGGTTCATCGACCAGATGAGCAGCGCGGTTCCGATGAGCAACAGGACGATGATCAGCAACCCCAGTGGTGAGGCCTTGCCGAACTCGGGGCCCTGCGGCTCTTGCGCGGCCGCCAGGATCGCGGTGTTCAGTGGTGATGTCATCGAGGTACCTCACTGCTCGCCTCGACGCCCGCGAGCAGATCGCTCTCCGGGATCGAGGTCGTGACCCGGGTCTGCGCCAACTCGAATTCCTCGGTGGGCCAGAGCCGTTGCTGCCATTCGAGCGGCACCGCGAAGAACACACCGTTCGGGTCGATCTGGGTGGCGTGTGCCCGCAGCGCATCGTCGCGTTGTGGGAAGTACTTGCCGCACTCGACCTGAGTGGTCACCCGTGCCATCAGGTCGCCGCGACTCCCGTCCCACTTGCTCAGCCACTCCTTGAACGGGCTCTCCTGGCCGTGCCGCTCGAATTCGTCGGAGAAGAGCACCATCCGATCGCGGATGAAACCGTGTGTGTAGTACAACTTCGACACCGTCCACGGTTCGCCGGTGCCCGGGTAGGCGTCGGGATCGCCGGCCGTCTCGAACGCGGCGACCGACACCTGGTGGCACATGATGTGATCGGGATGTGGGTATCCGCCGTGTTCGTCATAGGTGATCATCACGTGGGGCCGGAACTCGCGCACCACCTTGACCAGCGCCTCCGTCGACACTTCGAGCGGAAGCGTCGCGAACGACCCCTCCGGCAGCGGGGGCAGCGGGTCGCCCTCGGGCAGCCCGGAGTCGACGAAGCCCAGCCACCGCTGCTCGACGCCGAGGGCGGCGGCGGCCTTGGCCATCTCCTCCTTGCGGACCTCGCTCATACGTTCCTTGATGCCCGGACGATCCATCGCCGGGTTCAGGATGTCGCCGCGTTCTCCCCCGGTCAGGGTCACGATGAGGACATCATTGCCCTCGGCCGCGTACTTCGCGGAGGTGGCCGCGCCCTTGCTCGACTCGTCGTCGGGGTGGGCGTGCACCGCCATCACACGGAATCCCCCGCCGGGGGTCGCAGTCGGGGCAACCCCATGCGTCGACGGTGTCGACGGATCTGATTCGGCGGTGTCGGTCTCGCGCACGGTTCCTCGCCTTCGGGTCGGTACTCCTGCCATGGTAGGTATTGACCCGTGAACAGTTCAGACGGGGGCACGCCACCGGGCCCCGACCTGCAGGATCGCCCCCACAGCGGCCCGCGGGCGAGTTATCCCGTCCCTCGTTCGGCGTCCAGTCGGCGCCTGTGGTTCATCGCACTGTCGGTTCTCGTGGTCGTCATCGGGGTCGTCCTCGCCCTCATCGGCTACCAGAAGTTCGCCGATCCCGACGTATCCGGTGAGGCCACCGGCTACCAGGTCCTCGACCCGTCCACCGTCGCCGTGCAGTTCACCGTCAACCGGGCGGATCCGTCCGAGCCGGTGGCCTGCGTCGTCCGCGCGCGTTCCAAGGACGGCTCGGAAACCGGGCGCCGCGAGGTCCTGATCGGCCCGGGCGAGGTCCAGGAAGGTCACCGCGTCGAGGTCAAGACCTCCCAGCCCCCGGTCATCGGCGAGGTGTTCGGCTGCTCGACCAGCGTGCCGGCCTATCTCACCGGAGCACCGGCCGCCGGGCGGCCGCGGTGACCGAGACCGCCACCCGCCAACGACGGGCCGTGTTCGCGACCGTCTCGAGCCCATATCTGCCGATGCTGACGGCGTTGTTCGTCGGCATCATGCTGATCAGCAACATCACCGGCACCAAGGGCGTGCTCCTGTTCGACCAGTGGCTGCACCTCGACGCCGGACCGTTCCATCTCAACGGACTCGTCACCGACGGCGCCTTCTACCTGTTCCCGCTGGCCTACGTCCTCGGCGACGTCATCAGCGAGGTGTACGGGTTCAAGACGATGCGCCGTGTCATTCTCGCCGGATTCGTCGTCCTGCTCATCGCGTCCGCGTGTTTCTGGGCGACGATTCATCTGCCCGCGGCGCCGTTCTATTCCGGCCAGGAATCCTTCAAAACCGTGGCCGGCGTCGTTCCGCAATTCTTACTGGCCGGATTGCTCGGATATCTCGCCGGTGAATTCCTGAATTCCTTTGTCCTGGTGAAGATGAAAGAGCGGGCAGGTGAACGCCGGCTCTGGGCGCGCCTCATCGGTTCGACGGTTGTCGGCGAGTTCGCCGACACTCTCGTCTTCTGTTCGATCGCAGCGTCTGCGCTGGGTATTTCGACGTGGGGCGACTTCATCAACTACACGATCGTCGGGTTCGTGTGGAAGACCTTGGTCGAGGTCGTCGTCATGCCGATCACCTATCTGGTCTGTGCGTGGCTCAAGCGGGCCGAACCCTCGTATGGGCAAGCACTGGAAGAAGCGCGCGCGGCATCATCCTGACGTGCATCCCTTCTCCTTCGCTGGTATCCTGGTCGGAAACACGGCTCCGCAAGGGGTCGTGTTGCTGTATTTGGAGCAGTCCACATGTTCTCGTGAAGACATCGCGAAGGACGCGGGCAACACAAAGGAGTAACCGATGACCGACACCCAGGTGACCTGGCTGACCCAGGAGTCCCACGACCGCCTCAAGGGCGAGTTGGATTCCCTGATCGCCAATCGTCCGGTCATTGCTGCGGAGATCAACGAACGTCGTGAAGAGGGAGACCTCAAGGAAAACGGCGGATATCACGCAGCACGCGAGGAGCAAGGGCAGCAGGAGGCCCGTATCCGTCAGTTGCAGGAGCTCCTCAACAACGCGAAGGTCGGCGAGGCACCCACCCAGTCGGGTGTTGCGCTGCCCGGTTCGGTCGTCACCGTCTACTACGACGGCAACGAGAAGGACACCGAGACCTTCCTGATCGCAACACGCGAAGAGCTCGCACAGGGCGACCTGGAGACGTATTCGCCCAGCTCGCCACTCGGGGCCGCGCTGATCGACACGAAGGTCGGCGAGACCAGTGAGTACTCCGTACCCAGTGGCGCGACGATCAAGGTGACGCTGGTCAAGGCCGAGCCGTACCACAGCTGAGCGCCAGACCGACTCGAGCAATCGCGGCCGCCCCGTTTCGGGGCGGCCGCGATTCGTCGTCAGTTGATCAATTACTCCAATTGCGGCCGGAGCCACGGGTGAACCTGTTACAAAAACAGATGTGAAACTGCTCGCCCACGTGCGCGCGTTGGGGGTCACCATCACGGCAGCGGCAATGTTCGCCGCCGTCCTCGGTGCCGGCTCCGCGACCGCAGCGCCACCGCATCAGCTCTCCTATGTCAACCTCGGTGACAGCTATTCAGCCGGTTCGGGCGTGGTCCCGACAGCGCCGGGAACGTTGCCCGATTGCATGCAGTCGAGCGCGAACTACGCACACCTCGTCGCCCACCGGTTCGGGTACCGCTTCACCGATGCCAGTTGCGGCGGCGCGCAGACCGGCGACTTCTTCGCCGCGCAGTACAAGGGACTGCGCCCGCAACTCGACGCGATCGGCCCGAACACAGACCTCGTCACCTTGATGATCGGGGGCAACGACGGCATGGTCTTCGCCGGAACCGTGCAGAAATGCCTCACCGCGGCCGCCGAGGCGTTGGGACGTGGCTCGCCGTGCAAGGACACGTACGGCGATTCCATCGTCCGCGAGCTCCGCACCGTGACGTTCCCGAAGCTCGTCAACGCGATGGCGGCCGTCCGCGCCAAGGCACCCAACGCTCGCGTCGCGGTGATCAGCTACCCGTGGATCATGCCGTCGAAATACGAACCGTGCCCGGCCTTTCCGGTCGCTGCAGGCGATGTGCCCTATACCTACGAGATCCAGTCGACGTTGAACGATTCGCTTCGCCGCGCCGCCGCGCAGACGGGCGTCACCTACGTTGACGCAACGACGCCGTCGGTCGGCCACGACAGCTGTAAACCGGTCGGCACACGCTGGATCGAGCCGATCCTCACCACCGAGCAGATGGTCCCGGTGCACCCCAATGCGCTGGGCGAACGGAAGATGGCGGACATCACCGCGCGCACGCTCGGCCTCAGCCGCTGAGCCACCGACCACGGTAGTTCGTCCCGTGCTTGGGTTTTCGCCCGATCGACTTTCATGCTGCCTGCAGTACGGTGACGCCCGCCGACGCCGTCGGCATCGTTTGTGGACGAAGGCGGTTGTCGCCCATGGCGTGTGCGAGCTTGATGGCGAGTTCGACGACGGGCGTCAGATTGTCGGCGACTCTCATCCCGTCGAAGATGTCGATCACCGTCGCCTCGGTGAGGACCGATCGCTTCCAACCCTCGCTGCGTAGCGGCTGGAGTGCACGGCTGCGGGTCAATGCATGGAGCACCATCTCAGGAACCCGCCGGGCCCGGCCGTCGGCCGATCCGGCGGGCATCGGCCCCCACGGCCGCCACAGCAATGCGTCGACGGTGACCTCGGGCATGGTCGGCATCCCCGATCCCAGTACCTCCTGGACATACGCCTGCGGCTCTTCGAACAGGAGCAGTCCGCTGGGGCCGAGTCCGCTGAGGGTATCGGTGCTGAGGGTATCGGTGCTGAGGGTATCGGTATGGCGCACGTCGGCATCGATCTCCGCGAGCACCGCGGTCGCGGTTGCCGGCACCCATGTCGGCCGAACCTCGGCGAGTGCCGCACTGACCTGCGTCGCGGTCCGCAGCAGCCCGCGCACGTCACGCAGCATGAGCGCATCGTCGACCGAGTCGTCGTACAGACGCGCGAACGCATCGGTGTGGCCCTTGCCCCGGCGTTCCATGGCGTTCATGCGCTTGTCACTGTCTGCGAGACGACGTTCGATGACTTCGATGTACCGCGGCCACTCGGCCATCAGGTACCGATACGTCACCGCCAGGGTGGAGTGCACGACCGGCGCCCACCCCGGGCCCCACGGCGAGACCGTCTGCGCCTGCGGATCTTTCGCCTCACGGAATTCCCGCTCGAGATCCGTGCGCCAATCCTTCTCGGTTGCGGCGCGCTTCGGTGTGTGGTGATGTCGTCGTCCCATACGCAGCAGCGTAAGTCCGTTGCGGCCCAGCCCCGACGAAGAATTCCACAGGGCACCAGAGGTGCCCTGTGGAGCACACGCGTCCTTCGTCAGCCGAGGTTGACCTTCACACCGCCGGAGAACATCGAGTCGTGCAGTTCGATGGCGGCCGGGACAGCATCCTTGGGCATGTCGAAGACGACCTTCGCCGTCACCGTGTTGCCGGGATTGATGTTGTCCCACACCGGGATATCGGAACCGCCGAGCGCGATCTGCGCCGACGTGCTGGGCTCGAACTCACGCTTCTGGCCGTCGAGCAACTTCTGGTCCGACGGCGTGAAACCGTATGCCTTGTCGGAGATGTTCTTGACGGTCATCGTGACGACCACGAACTGTCCCTGTGCCTGCTCTGTCAGATATGGGTTGTCGCCAACGCTGGCGAGCCCCTTCTCCACGCCGGTCACGACGAACTCGAACTTGCCGTCACGCACCGGGGTGTTGAGCCCGGCAGTCTGTTCGCCCCCGCCGTTGTTGCGCGGAGCTGCCGGCGCGCCATCGGGCGCCGAACCGCTGGGCGCAGAGCTGTCGGAGCCGCCGGTGCTGGTGGCCACCGCGATGATCACGATGAGCACGACGACGGCACCGAGAATCCACGGCCACTTGCGCTTCTTCTTGGGCGGCAACGGGTTCGGCTGCCCTGGAGCCCCGTACTGGGGCTGACCGTACTGGGGCTGGCCGTACTGGGGCTGGCCGTACTGGGGCTGGCCGTACTGGGCCGTTCCGGTCGGAGGCACACCGGGCGGGGACGGCGGCAGCGGGCTCGTCGCCTGCGGGTCGGTGGCGTTCGCGTCGGGCGCACCCGAATCCTGGGAAGTGGACATCTCGATCTCCTTCGAGCCGGTGCGGTGCCCGGGAAGTGGGCTCCGCCTCGCGACACACTGTCCTCAGGAGGTCTGACAAATCCGTCGATTCCGTCATCCGATCGGATGAATGCCGGTTATCTCATGCGACGTCGGGTGCCCGGCCTGCAACCAGGCCGGAGCCGGACCGCCGGAGACCGATTTCTTTGTCACACAACGCTTGCCCGATCTGCGTCAGCACCTCTATCCACGGCACCATCGAGCTTCCGGGCAGGACATCTTCGTGGCCGACCGGGACGGCAAAGCCCGTCGCCTCGTGCAGCATCGACGATTCCCACGACGGCTGCGGCGGGTCCAACAGATCGCCACGTGTCAGTGCCACGATCGCCAGCGTGGTCTCGGCGTCGACAACTGCGTCCTCATCGACACCACTTGCGTCGATGAGACCTGCGCCGAGACACTCGGGGCAGACCTCCCGTCCGGCGGTACCGAGCGTCCACCACAGCACCCCGTCGAGATCGAATTCCGATGATGGTGAGCGGTCATCGGAACTCCGCTGCACCACCCGGGCCGGCGGCTTCTCGAACAGGATCAGCCCCTCCGGCCCCAGTCCGGCCAGCCCGCTCGTATCCCCGGCGCCGACGTCGATCGCCGACACCACCGACACGACGGTGTCCGGTACCCAGATCGGGGTGGTTGCCTCCAATGCCTCGAGCGCGTTGGACGAGTAGTCGAGGAGGTCATCGATCTCCCCGAGGGCCATCGCCTGCTCCATGCCCGCGCGACGAGCATCGATGGTCTCGTCGTCGCCTGGAGCGCGGTCTTCGGCCGCCAACTCCGCGAGCCGCGCCTGAATGTCGGCCAGACGGTGTTCGGCATTGTCCTTCATCAGCATTCCCAGAACATTCACATTCAGGTATGCGTCCATCAGCGACTGTCGAATCCGGAATACGCTCAGCGGCCCCCACAGCTCCTGCTCCGATACCCCCCGCTCCGATATCCCCTGCCCCGACGGCTCCGCTGGAATCGGACCGCGGCGGACCCGCCTGCCGGCGACTGCGGCCGCCCGATCCGCCCGCCGCGCCTGTGAGCGCGCCCGTTTGACCCCTCGCTGCCGTTTCTGTCGCTTCGCCATGACCGAGGAGGTTAGGGCCGATCGGCGTGACCGCCGGGAATCCATCCACAGCCGGATCCGGAGATCACAGCTTTTCCACAGGCTGCTCGAAGACCCGCACCAACCTGGGGGTTCATGGTGGTCTCATCGACCTCACCACAACCGTGAACGGAGAGTCCGATGCACATGCACAAACCGGCACCCGCGGTGCCGCTGATCGTCCTCACCGAGGATCGGGCGGTGGGTGCCCACGCCGCGGTCCTCTTCGACGCCGGTGCGCCCCTGGCCGTCGTCAGCAGCGCCTACTCCGACGTCGTGCCCTACATGCTCGGCAACAACGGGCATACGGTCGCGCTCGTCGCCGACGTCGATGACCCCGAGCAGCTCGCCGCTGCCATCCGCACCGTCGAATCCCGGCTGGGCCCGGTCGGATCGGTTGTGCGTTACCGCTCCGATCTGCCGGCCGAGGCATTTCCTTCGGTGACCGCCGCCTGACCACCCCCGACGCCCGTCTCCACTGCCCGCCCACGGGATGGACGACAGACACCACCGATGCCGTGTAAGCCGATGTAAGAGCGGCGACAGCGCCACCGGTCATGGTGATCACCATGACCACAGCACTCACCACCAGTCCGGCCCGGGGCGGATCGGTTCCCGGAACCGAGCTCGCCATCGAGGCCCACGGACTGGTCAAGACATTCGGACGCAATCGCGCCGTCGACGGCGTGGATCTGGCCGTTCCCACCGGTTCGGTGTACGGCGTACTCGGACCCAACGGGGCCGGGAAGACGACGACGGTCAGCATGCTGGCCACCCTGCTACGCCCGGACGCGGGTACCGCGAAGGTGTTCGGCTACGACGTCGTCGCCGACGCGGTCGCCGTGCGTTCACTGGTCGGCGTCACCGGGCAGTACGCCTCGGTCGACGAGGACCTCACCGCCACCCAGAACCTCGTCGTGTTCGCCCGGCTCCTCGGATTCTCCCGCAAGGCCGCCCGGACCCGCGCCGACGAACTTCTCGAGGAGTTCTCCCTCAACGATGCCGCCGACCGCCCGCTGAAGAACTTCTCCGGCGGGATGCGCCGTCGCCTCGATCTCGCGGCGAGCCTCATCGACACCCCGCCCCTGTTGTTCCTCGACGAGCCGACCACCGGCCTCGATCCGCGGACCCGCGCGCAGATGTGGGACACCATCCGCAACCTGGTGCGGCGCGGATCGACGGTCCTGCTCACCACGCAGTACCTCGACGAGGCCGATCAGCTTGCCGACCGCATCGCCGTCATCGATCACGGCCGCGTGATCGCCGACGACACCGCTGACGGACTCAAGAACTCCATCGGCGCGGCCACCTTGCAACTCACCCCGGCCGATCGCGGTGACGCGCCGGCGGTCGCCGCGATCGTCGAGCGGTTTCTCGGTGAACCCGCGTCGCTGTCGGCGGAGGCCGGCCGGATCTCGGCGTCGCTGCACCGACCCGACCTCGTGCCCGACATCCTCATCGCCATGCGTGAGCAGGGCATCACCGTCGACGAGATCAACGTCCAAAAGCCCAGCCTCGACGAGGTTTTCATGACGCTGACCGGCAAACCTGCCGAGGCCGACGAGAACACCGACGAGCCCAGCACCGGATCCACCACCGAGGAGACCCAGCCATGACCACCACCCTCGACCGCACCAGTCCGGCGCCCATCACCACCCGCGATGTCCGCGACAAGGTGAAAACCTCTGTCAGCCTTGCCGAAACGGCACGACAGTCGTTCACCATGGCATATCGCGGAGTTCTCAAGATCCGGCACAATCCGGAGCAGCTGTTCGACGTGACGCTGCAGCCGATCATCTTCACGCTGATGTTCACCTACATCTTCGGCGGTGCCATCAGCGGCAACATCTCGTCCTATCTGCCGGTCATCATCCCCGGCATCATGGTCCAGACCGTGATCACCACGTCGATCGTCACCGGCACCCAGCTCCGCGAGGACATGGACAAGGGCGTCTTCGACCGATTCCGTGCCCTGCCGATCGCGCGTATCAGCCCCCTCGCCGGTGCTCTGCTCGCCGACATGATCCGCTACCTGATCGCGACGACCCTGACCATCGTCATGGGCGTCATCATGGGCTGGCGGCCCGATGTGCTCGGCGCGATCGGCGCGGCGTTGCTGGTCATCCTGTGCAGCTTCGCGATCTCCTGGATCTTCGCCCTCATGGGCTGCCTGATGAGCAAAGCCTCTGCCGTACAGGGTATCTCGATGCTCATCCTGTTCCCGCTGACCTTCATGTCCAACGCCTTCGTACCGGTCGACACGATGCCGGGCTGGTTGCAGGGCTTCGTCAATGTCAATCCCATCAGCCACCTCGTGACCGCGGTCCGTGAGCTCACCGCCAACGGCCACGTCGGCATCCACGTGGTCTGGTCACTGATCGGGGCAGCTGTCATCACCGCGGTGTTCGCGCCGTTGGCAGTACGCGCCTACATGCGCAACGCCTGATCGTTTTCCGGATGTCTCGACGCCAGGATGGTCCGCACCTGCGTGGCCGCCTGGTGTCGAGACATATCGGCGACCACAGCGGACTCGGCCGCCCACTCCGCATCCGAGAAGCCCGTCAGTTCTTGCATGTGGTCGCGTGCGTAGACGAACCCCGGGTAGTCCAGCCGGGCGCGAAGCCGCAGTCCCGCCATCATCAGTCGGGCTCCGTCACCACGAGTCGCCGGGTCGGCGCACAGGGTGTACCCGGCGGCCAGGGCCATCGCGCCGGCCTGCGGCGAGTCACGCCACCCGAACGCCGACAACGTCGCGGCCACCCCCTCGCCGAGAATCGGAAGGTAGCTGCGTGCCCGATCGACTCGGCCCACCCGCATCAATCCGATCACGACGACACTGACCATCATCAGCATCCCGGGATCCTGCGCGCCCAGCGGATGTTCGGTCGCCAGCAGCACGCCCGCCCGGTGATAGAGGCCGCCCGCGACTTCGCTGTTGCCCCGCGCGAATTCGAATTCCGCGTGGGCAAGCATCATCGCGGCGCCGAGTTCCGGATCACCTTGTGGGTCAGGTTGTTCGGGCGTCCATCCGTCGGACAGACCGGCCAATTCGACGGCCGCCGCGGCCAGGTCACCGAGCGCGACCAGCGCCACCACGAGATACGTACGCGTCTGGATCTCGTCGTCGTAGGCGCCGAGCCGGACGAGTTCGTCGATACCCTTGCGGTAGTGCACGACGGCCTCACGCCAGTACGTCTGCTGCCCCAGGATGCCGCCGAGACTGACCTCGACCATCGACGACATCCACGAGTCACCACTCGTCATCGCCCGGTCCTGCAATTCCATTCCGTCGCGCAGCGCGCCCTCGAGATCGCCGAGATTCTCCCGCAGGTTCATCCGGGCCGCGAGGGCCGTCGTCACCACCCGGTCCGCGCTCGCGCCGATCCCACGGACGATGTGGCGCACCGCCCCGAGGGGGGTCCGGCTCAGCGCACACGCCGACAACAGGTCCATCGGCTCGTCATACGTCGCCTCCGGTCGGTACAGCACGCGCAGGTGAAAGCGGGCGGTGGCGAGCAACCGCACGTCGCGGCGCATCATCACTTGATGCACGCTCGAGGTCATCAGGGTCGCCTGCCAGTCGCGGCGCAGGCCGGCGTCGGACACATTCCGTGGCGGGGTCGGAATTATCGTCAGAATCCTTGTGCCCCAGGACATCACCTCGGCATGTAACCCGCGCGACATCCAGTAGGCGGCGAGTACCGGATAGACACGGATCACCGTGAGCAGTGCATCCGAGAGTTCCTCGGAGCCATGGCGATGAACCTCACCGGCCACCTCATCGAGGCAGCCGCGCAGCACCCAGGCAAGATTTTCCGCGTCCGCGGCGACCGTGGCCACGAGGACGTCGTCGACCCCCTCGTCGTAGCGTGCGGTCACCGCGCCGGAGAAGTCGCGGGCCCAACGCCACATACTCTGTTGCACCTGCACGGACTGTGCCGGCGAGGCCGCGAGCTTGTCCTCACCGAATTCGCGCACGGTCTCCAGCATCCGGTACCGCACCCGCCCGTCACTCTCGACGACGGTGAGCAACGACTGGTTGGCCAGTGCGGCGAGGGTGTCGTGGAGCCGGAACCCGCGGTAGCCCAACACCGTCTGCGCGGCATCGGCGTCGAACCCGCCGGGGAATCGGCACAGCCGCGTCAGTGCGACACGCGCGTCGTCGTCGAGGAGTTCCCAACTCCAGTCGATGACCGCATACAGGGTGCGATGCCGGTCGGGCGCACCGCGATCGGCGCCGCGCAGCAACGCGAATCGCTCGACGAGCCGCGCGCGGATCTCCTCGACGGTCATGGTCCGGATCCGTGCGGCCGCAAGCTCGATCGCGAGCGGCAGACCGTCGAGATGCCGGCACAGCTCTGCGACGTGTTCGGGCTCCAGCACCGCATCTGGTCGTACTGCGCGGGCGCGGGCGGTGAACAATTTCACCGCCGATCCCGCGGCGTGCGCGTCGAGGGTCGGCAGCAGATGAATGCGCTCGGCGGCCAGCATCAGGGGTGCGCGGCTGGTGACCACCACCCGGATGGTGTCGTCGGCCGCCAACAGGTCGGCCACGACCTGGGCGCAACGCTCGATGACCTGCTCACAGTTGTCGAGGATCAACAACACATCGCGGCCCCGGATCGCGTCGAGGAGCCGGGCTTGCAGATCCCCGACATTCAGCCGCGGACGATTGCCGCTGAGGTCGGCCTCGCCGACGCCGAGCGCCGCCGCGATGGCGGGCACGACGTCGTCGTCTGCGCGGATCGGCGCCAGCGGCACATAGAACACCGACGCCCCGGCCTCGACGAGTAGATGACCCACGCGATTGGCCACCCGCGTCTTGCCGACGCCGCCGGGACCCTGGATCGTGACCACGCGACTCTCGTCGAACGCGGCCACGATCGCGTCGACGTCATCTTGTCTGCCGATGAGTTCGGTGGTGTCGGAGAGCAGGCCGGCGCCACGCCCCAACCGGGTCGGGCGTGCGGCATCGGTGGGCCCGGGCACCGCCGCGCCGCCGGAGCCGGCCAGCAACTCGTTGTACAGGGTGGTGATCGGAGCACCGGGGTCGACGCCGAGTTCGGCCGAGAGTCGTCGACGCAGCGCGCCGTAGACAGCGATCGCATCGGCACCACGCCCCTGATCGGCCAGCACCTGCATCAGGTCGAGGTGCGCGGTCTCATCGAGAGGATCGGTATGACAACGTCTTTCGGCAATCATGCGTGCGGTGGCCGAGTCACCCGACCGCCTCGCCGCAGCGAACCGCGACCTATCGAGGCGATCGGAGAGCTCTTGCGCGCGGGCACCCAGCCGGTCGACGAGGCCGCCGGGGGCGTCGATCCCGAGATCGTCTCCCGGTGCGCCCCGCCACCATCGCGCGGCCCGGCGCAGAGTCGGGTCATCGTCGGCGCCGGCCAGCTCGTCCACCACGTCCAGATCGGTTCGGCAGCCCACCAGCCGATAGCCGCTGCCCGAACCCTGAAGGTGCTCGGAACCGAGGAGTTGACGCAGCCTCGAGATCTGGGTGTGCAGCGCCGCGGCCGGCGACCGCGGCGGCTCGTCACCCCACACATCGGCGATGAGCCGGTCGGCCGAGCGCGTCCGCCCGTCGGCGAGCGCCAGCGAGGCCAGTAGCCGTTTGGCGCGGATTCCCGGGACCGGTCTGACCGACGGGATCTCCGAATCCGAATCAGGGTGCGACGCAGCGATGATCGAAACCGGACCGAGCAGCCCGATGATCACGTCCCCTTCGTTCGCCACCCCGCCAGCGTAGTGGAACCGATGGCCGGAGATTTCCTACAGCCATGTCCCGGCGACGCAGCACTCGCTACTGTCGAGCGATGGCACGCACGTATGATCTCGAACCCTTTGACCTCGACTTCTTCGACTCGGCACCGATCTCCTACCGGATCGAGGTGAACATCCCCGTGTCGCCACAGCGCGCGTGGGCGGAGTTGACCCGGCAACACACCCTCGACTGGTGCAAGGCCATCAAGTCGGTCGAGTTCACCTCCGCGGCCCCGTACGGGGTCGGCACCACCCGCCGCGCGAGGCTGGCGCCGGGGTTCGTGACGCTCTCGGAGTATTTCTTCGACTGGACCGAGGAGCCGGCGAACGCCACGTACCGCAACGCCTTCCGCGTCGCGTCGGTCAACGTTCCGGGGATGCGGCGGTTCGGCGAGTACACCGAGGTCACCCCGGCGGCGGTCGGTGCACGCCTGGTGTGGACGTTCGCGCTCGAACTCGGTCCGTCGCGCGCCCTCAACGCGTTCTCCAATCCGGCGTCGGTGCCGGTCTTCAAGACGATCGAGTCCGACACCCTGCGGCACTTCGCGCACCTGAGCCCACAGACCTGACCGACGATGCCGGTCGGCAGACAGCGCGTTCAGCGCAGAAAACCCGCCCGGACCAGGGCCGCCCGCACCACGGCCTGATGATCGGGCCCGCGGGTCTCGGCGCTCACCGTCACCTGCACCTCGCCGAGCGCAAGCCCTTGCGCCACACGCGAATGCACGACGTCGACCACGCTGGCGCCCTGCTCGCGCAGCATGTCCAACAGCGAGATGAGACCACCGGGACGATCGGGCACGGTGGCGGTGACGGTCAGAAAGCGGCCTGCTGCGCGCAGGCCCGTCGTAGTGACGTGACTGAGGACGAGCGGATCGATGTTGCCGCCCGACGCCACCACGCACACCTGCCCCGACAACTCGCCGCAGACGCCCTCGACGACGGCGGCCACCCCGGCCGCGCCGGCCGGTTCGACGAGGAGCTTGGCCCGCTCGAGTATGAGCAGTAGAGCTCTCGCCAACGCGTTCTCGGGCACCGTCACCACCTCGTCGACGAGTTCGGTGACATGCGCGAACGGCACGTCACCGGGTCGCGCCACCGCGATGCCGTCGGCCATGGTGTTCATCCGCGTCGCCGCCACCGGCGCACCGCGTGCGAGCGATTGCGGCCACGCCGCCGCCTGCGCGGCCTGCACGCCGATGATCCGAACGTCCGGGCGCACCGGCTTGACCGCTGCCGCGATCCCGGCGATCAGTCCCCCACCACCGAGCGGCACCACGATCGTCGACACGTCGGGCATCTGCTCGCAGATCTCGACACCGACCGTCGCCTGCCCGGTCACGATGTCGCGATGATCGAACGGATGGATCAGGACCGCACCGGTCCGGTCGGCGAATTCGGATGCGGCGAGCAGGGATTCGTCGATGGTGGCTCCGACGAGTTCGACCTCGGCGCCGTAGGCGCGGGTGGCCGCGATCTTGGGCAGCGCCGCCCCGACCGGCATGTACACGCGCGCCGAGATACCCAGGCTGCTCGCCGACCACGCGACGCCCTGCGCATGATTGCCGGCGCTCGCGGCGACGACGCCCCGCTCACGCTCCTCGGCGGAGAGCCGACTGATCCGGTAGTAGGCGCCGCGTGGTTTGAAAGACCCTGTGCGCTGCAGGTTTTCACACTTGAGCCAGACATCGGCGTCGGCGCGTTCGCTCAGGACCCGCGAGGCAACCATGGGTGTGCGGCGCATGACCGGGGCCAATGCCGCGACGGCGTGGGCGATCTCGGCCTCGGTGATCAACATGGTGCACGCCAAATTACCCGCCCTGCGCGGTCACCGCAGCCGAAGCCGGCCGGCTACTGCAGGGCCTGCTCCAGGTCGCCGAGGATGTCGTCGATGTCCTCGATGCCCACCGACAGACGCACCAGATTGGCCGGGACCTCCAGCAGCGAGCCGGCCGTCGACGCGTGCGTCATGGCACCGGGATGTTCGATGAGGGATTCGATGCCGCCGAGGGATTCGGCGAGGGTGAACACCTCGGTGCGCGCACAGAACTTCTTGGCCTCCTCGATGCCGCCGGAGACCAGCACCGACACCATCCCGCCGAAGCGCTTCATCTGCTTGCCGGCGATCTCGTTGCCCGGATGGGTTGTCAGTCCCGGGTACAGCACGCGTTCGATGTGGTCGTGGTTCGAGAGGTAGTCGACGACGGCTTCGGCGTTGTCGCAGTGCTTTTCCATCCGCACGGCGAGGGTCTTGATGCCGCGAATGGTCAGGTAGGCGTCGAACGGTCCGGGCACCGCACCGGCCCCGTTCTGCAAGAAGGCGAACGCGTCGTCGAGTTCGGCATCGTTGGTCACCAACGCCCCGCCGACGACGTCGGAGTGGCCGCCCAGGTATTTGGTGGTCGAATGCAGCGCCACGTCGGCGCCGAGCACCAACGACTGCTGCAGGTACGGCGTGGCAAAGGTGTTGTCCACCACCAGTTTTGCGTTCGCCTCGTGGGCGATCTGGGCGAGTTGCTCGATGTCACCGACGTTGAGCAGCGGGTTGGTGGGGGTCTCCACCCAGACCAGCTTGGTCTGCGGCGTGATCGCCGCGCGGACGGCGTCGGCGTCGGTCACCGGGGCCACCGAGTAGGTGATGCCCCACTGCGTGAAGACCTTGTCGATCAGCCGGAAGGTGCCGCCATATGCGTCATTGGGGATCACCAGGTGATCGCCGGGACGCAGCGTGGCGCGCAACAACGCGTCGGTGGCCGCCATGCCGGAGGCGAATCCTCGTCCGTAGGTGCCACTTTCGATGGCTGCGAGGTTCGCCTCGAGCACTCGGCGCGTCGGATTTCCGGTGCGGGCGTACTCGAATCCGTCACGCAGGCCGCCGACCCCGTCCTGGGCGAAAGTCGAACTGGCGTAGATCGGTACGTTGACGGCCCCGGTGCGGGCGTCGGGATCGTAACCGGCGTGGATGGCTTCGGTGGCGAAGCCGCGGCGGCGGCGGTGCAGGCTCACGTGAGAACTCCTCGCTGAGTGGACGTCGGGTGCCGGGTCAGCCGGCGGTGATGGTCGGATGGGTGCTGACGAAGGCCAGTAGATCGTGGCGGGTGATGACGCCGGTCGGTTTGCCGTCCTCGACGACCATCAGCGCGTCGGTGTCCGAGAGCGCCTTGGTCGCCGCCGAGACCGGTTCGCCGGCCCCGATGAGCGGGAATGGTTCTCCCATGTGCGCCGAGACCGGATCGGCCAGACTGGCGCGTCCCTCGAACACCGCACTCAGCAGATCCCGCTCGGTGACCGCACCGGCCACCTCACCGGCCATCACCGGGGGTTCGGCACCGACGACCGGCATCTGCGATACACCGTATTCGCGCAGGATCTCGATGGCATCGCGCAGCGTCTCCGACGGGTGGGTGTGCACCAGATCGGGCATTGCCCCGGTCTTGCCGCGCAGCACGTCGCCGACGAGGGGTTCGGTGGCCTTCGCGTCGAGCGGGGTGCGCAGGAAGCCGTAGCTGCTCATCCACTCGTCGTTGAAGATCTTGGCCATATAGCCGCGTCCGCCGTCGGGCAGCAGGACGACGACGACGGCGTCGGGGCCCTCGCGCCGCGCGACCTCCAGTGCGGCGACGACGGCCATCCCGCACGATCCGCCGACGAGCAGACCCTCTTCGCGGGCCAGGCGCCGGGTCATGTCGAACGAATCGGCGTCGGAGACCGCGATGATCTCGTCGGGCACGCTCGGGTCGTAGGCCGCCGGCCAGAAGTCCTCGCCGACGCCCTCGACCAGGTAGGGCCGGCCGGTGCCGCCGGAGTAGACCGACCCCTCGGGATCGACGCCGACCACCTTGACCGAACCGCCCGAGACCTCCTTGAGGTAGCGCCCGGTGCCGGTGATGGTCCCGCCGGTCCCGACGCCGGCCACGAAGTGGGTGACCGTGCCGTCGGTGTCGGCCCAGATCTCCGGGCCGGTCGTCTCGTAGTGACTCTGCGGTCCGGCCGGGTTGGCGTACTGGTTGGGTTTCCAGGCGCCGTCGATCTCCCGGACCAGCCGGTCGGAGACGTTGTAGTAGCTGTCGGGATGCTCCGGGGCCACGGCCGTGGGGCAGACGACGACCTCGGCCCCGTAGGCGCGCAGCACATTGCGCTTGTCCTCGCCGACCTTGTCGGGGCACACGAACACGCAGTGGTAGCCGCGCTGCTGCGCGACCAGGGCCAGCCCGACGCCGGTGTTGCCGGAAGTGGGTTCGACGATCGTGCCGCCGGGCTTGAGTTCACCGGATTTCTCGGCCGCCTCGATCATCCGCAGGGCGATGCGGTCCTTGCTGCTGCCCCCGGGATTGAGGTACTCCACCTTGGCCGCGACGATGCCCGAACCGGGCGTGACCACCGAATTGAGTTTGACCAGGGGTGTGTTGCCCACCAGGTCGACGACGTGATTGGCGATGCGCATGACCTCATGGTCCCAGAACGACGCCCGAGAGTTCCATCCGACGTCGGTTCGGCCATCGCCGCGCGCCCTCCGGCTCGCCGACATGCGGATCCACCGGTGGCTCCCGGGTTGATCGCTACGCTGGCAGTCGTGACCGGTCCGCACTCCACCGACCACCGCCTGCTTCGAGATCTCGGAACCACCGCCGCCGCGGCCACCACCGCCGCGGGACTCACGTGGGGCGGCTACAACCTGCTCGTCTGGCAGGCCCAAAAGGTCCGCACCGTCATCCCGCATCGCACCGACGACGCCCCCGATGGTGACGGCATCTACCGTCGCGACGGCAGCGGGCCGCACCGCGTCACCCGCGACAACCGCGCCGAGATCGGATTGCATCTTGCGGTTTTCGGTGACTCCACCGCGGCCGGACTCGGCGCCGACACCGGCGTGCAGACACCGGGCGCACGCCTGGCCCGGCGCGTGGCACTCGACACCGGCCAGGTGGTCCGATACAGCAACAAGGCGATCGTGGGCGCCACGTCGAAGGGGTTGGGCGCCCAGATCGATGCCATGCTGATCGCCGGCGATCACCCCGACGTCGCGGTGATCCTCGTCGGCGCGAACGACGTCACCGCACGCAACGGCATTCGCACCTCGGCCAGTCGGCTCGGCGCCGCGGTCACCCGGTTGCGGACCATCGACACCGAAGTGATCGTCGGGACCTGCCCGGACTTCGGGGTGATCACCGCGATCCCGCAGCCGTTGCGCAGCGTCCTGCGGGTGTGGGGAATGCGGCTGGCCGCGCGCCAGAAGGCCGCGGTGCTCTCGGCCGGCGGCCGCGCGGTGCCGATGGCCGATCTGCTCTCCGAGGATTTCCGGGACGCCCCAGATCGGATGCTCTCCTTCGACAGGTATCACCCGTCGGCCGACGGTTACGAACTCGCCGCCGACATCCTCCTGCCCGAAGTCCTTGCCGCCCTGGGCCAGTGGGGTCCCGAGCCGCTGCCGCAACCGCCCGAGGTGTCGCCGTCGGTGGACAACAGCAAACTCACCGACAAGATCCTGCGGGTCGCGCGCGACGTGCGATGAGCCCCGGCCGGGCACGCGACCCGGCGATCGTTCACTCTGCGCGGGCGTCCGGTAGGAGAAGTGCGGCCACCGCACCGGCCGCCGCCAGCGCGCTCGCCCACCAGAACGCGTCGCTGAATCCGGTGCCCGCGCCCATCCCGGCGGTGAGCACCACGGCCAGCAACGCCGTCCCGAACGACCCGCCCACCTGCTGAAATGCCCTGGTCAGCATGCTCACATCGTGTCGGGCGGCTCCCGGCAGGCCCATGAATCCGGCGGCCATGACCGGCGAGAGCAACGTGCCCAGGCCGAATCCGCGAACCAGCAGCACCACCATCAACCAGATGGTGTTCGTATGCGCCCCGGCGAATGCGAAGGGCACCGTCGCGAGGGCCACCACCGCGAAGCCGGTGACGGCCACCCATCGGGCCCCGATGGTGTCGGTCAGGCGGCCGGCGAGGCTGCGTGTGGCCAGCGCCCCGACTCCCTGCGGGATCAGCAGCAGCGCCGCCTGCAGCACCGAGTCGCCGCGCACCTGCTGAAAGTACAACGGCATCAACAGCATCACGCCGGCCGACGCGATACCGAAGAAGCACAGGCCCACCGACGACGCGGTGACCGATCGCCGCCGCAGTTCACGCACGTTGACCAGGGGCCGGCCGGATGTGCGCAGCGCGTGCCAGGTGAACCCGGCCAACAGCACCGCGCCGATGACCACCGGAACGACGACGTCGGCCCGGCCGATTCCATTGTGCGCGTTGGACAATCCCAGCAGGAGCGCGATGAGACCCGGTGCCAGCAGGAGTAGCCCTGGCACGTCCAGTCGCGTGCCCGCCGTCTTGTCGGAGGGAATGCGCCGGGCGAGGATCAGCGCGAGGATGCACAGCGGCACGTTCACCAGGAACAGCCAGCGCCAGTTGAGCCAGTTCAGGATGACGCCGCCGACGACGGGTCCGAGAATGGGTCCGAGCGCCGTCGGCAGACTCACCATCGCCACCATGCGCCCGAGTGCCACCCCACCGGAGGCCGCCACCAGGATCGAGGTCATCAGCGGCATGATCAGGCCGGCACCGAGTCCCTGCAGCACCCGAAACGCGATGAGCGAGCCGATGTTCCACGATGCCGCACACGCCACCGAGCCCGCGAAGAAGAGGCCGAGGCCGGCCGTCCACGCGGCCCGGGAGCCGAATCGGGTGGCGGTCCAGCCCGCGAGGGGCACCGCGACGGCGAGCGCGAGCAGATACCCGGTACTCACCCATTGCACGGTGCTCAGCGGCGCGTGCAGATCACGACTCAACCCGGCGAGCGCGATGGTCACGATCGTCATGTCGAGGACCGGGGCCACCAGGCCGGCGATGACGGCCCAGGCGACGCGGCGCGCCTGGGGCGGGATCCCTTGCTCCGACGGGGATGGGACACGCGCAGTCTCGGTGGACATCGCACTCCTCGATTCGTTCAGAAGTCAATAAGATACATTCTCGTATCTTCTATCCACACACTATGCCGCTCGGTTAAGATACGCAAGTGGATCTTGATGACCCGGACAAGCCGACCCGACGACGCGGCGCCGAACTCGAAGCGGCGATCCTCGACGCCGCGTGGGAGCAGCTCCGCGAGCGCGGATACGGCGGGCTGACGTTCGAGGCGGTCGCCGAACGCGCCGGCACCAGCCGGCCGGTGCTCTATCGCCGCTGGTCCAATCGGGCCGAGCTGGTGCGCGCGCTGATCGCGCGCCGCGGCCAGGTGGCCGCACCCATCTACCCCGACACCGGCACGCTGCGGGGCGACGTGCTCGCCGCATTGCGCGACGCCAACCGCAATCGCTCCGACATCGTCGTCATGTTCAGCGCCACCCTCGGCGAGTACTACGCCGAAACCGGCGCCACCCCCGGCGATCTGCGCGCCATCCTGATCGGCGAGCGGACGACCGCCATGGAGAAGATCCTGGATCGCGCCGTGCAGCGCGGCGAGGCAGATCCCGATCGGCTCACACCGCGGGTGGCGGGGCTGCCGTTCTCGCTCTACCGGCACGAGGTATTGATGACACTCGCACCGGTGCCCGACGAGACGCTCGAGCAGATCGTCGACGAGGTCTTCTTGCCGCTGGTGCGTCCCACGACGCCGCCGGGCTCGCCACCGGCCGCGGAGGGCGTGAAGTAACGTGGGCCACATGCCTGAAGCCGTGATCGTTGCCCATGCCCGCTCCCCTATCGGCCGTGCCGCGAAGGGGTCTCTCAAAGACATTCGCCCGGACGAGTTGTCCCGTCAGATGATCGCCGCCGCGCTGGCCAAGGTCCCCGAACTCGACCCGAAGGACATCGAGGACATCCACTGGGGAATCGGCCAGCCCGCCGGGCAGGGCGGCTACAACATCGGCCGCGTGCTCGCCGTCGAGCTCGGCTACGATCACATCCCCGGCGTGACCGTGAACCGCTACTGTTCGTCGTCGCTGCAGACGACCCGGATGGCATTGCACGCCATCCGTTCCGGCGAGGGTGATGTCTTCATCTCCGGCGGCGTGGAGAGCGTCTCGAGCTTCGGGATCTCCGGCGGTGCCGACGGCGCCCCGAACTCCAAGAACCCGAGCTTCGACGACGCGCTCACCCGCACCGACAAGGCCGCGGCGGGTGGCGCCCCGAAGTGGCACGACCCACGCGAGGACGGCCTCCTGCCCGATGTGTACATCGCGATGGGCCAGACCGCCGAGAACGTCGCCTCCTTCACCGGGATCTCCCGCGAAGACCAGGACCGCTGGGGCGTGCGCAGCCAGAACCGTGCCGAGGAGGCCATCAAGTCCGGCTTCTTCGCGCGCGAGATCGATCCGGTGACCCTGCCCGATGGCACCGTCGTCAGCACCGATGACGGGCCCCGGGCGGGCACCACCTACGAGAAGGTCAGCCAGCTCAAGCCGGTGTTCCGACCCGACGGTGTCATCACCGCAGGCAACGCTTGCCCACTCAATGACGGTGCGGCCGCCCTGGTGATCATGAGCGACACCAAGGCCAAGGAGCTCGGTCTGACGCCGCTGGCCCGCGTCGTGGCCACCGCCGCCACCGGATTGTCACCGGAGATCATGGGGCTCGGTCCGATCGAGGCGATCCGCAAGGTGCTCAAGGTGTCGGGGATGTCGTTGTCCGACATCGATCTCGTCGAGATCAACGAGGCTTTCGCGGTGCAGGTGCTCGGTTCGGCCGCCACGCTGGGCATCGACCACGACAAGCTCAATGTCTCCGGCGGCGCGATCGCGCTGGGCCACCCGTTCGGCATGACCGGCGCCCGCATCACCACCACACTGCTCAACAACCTGCGGACCCACGACAAGACCTTCGGCATCGAGTCGATGTGCGTCGGCGGCGGTCAGGGCATGGCGATGGTGCTCGAGCGCCTGAGCTGATAGCCACGACAGACGAACAACCCCGCCCCGGAAGATTCCGGGGCGGGGTTGTTCGTTGTCGGTTCTGTGGTCCGCCGCTAACGCGACTGGAAGTAGCTCAGCAGACGCAGGATCTCGACGTAGAGCCAGACCAGGGTGACGGTCAGACCGAGGGCCACACCCCAGGCTGCCCGTTCGGGGGCGCCGGCACGGATGAGGCGGTCGGCGGCGTCGAAGTCGACGAGGAAGCTGAATGCGGCCAGTGCGATACACACCAGCGAGAAGATGATGGCGATCGGGCCGCCGTCGCGCAGGATGCCGGCGCCACCGGTGAACAGGCCCATGATCAGGTTGCCGACCATCAGGACGATGACGCCGATGAGTCCGGCGAACAGCATGCGGGTGAATCGGGGGGTCACCCGGATGGCACCCACCTTGTAGACCAGAAGCATGCCGAAGAACACACCGAAGGTGCCGAGGACGGCCTGCCCGATCAGGGCGCCTGCACTGGTCCCACTGACCACCCAGTTGGCGAAGACGTAGGAGAGGGAGCCGACGAACAAGCCCTCGAACACCGCGTAGGCCAGCACGATGGCCGGGTTGTCCTGCTTGCGTCCGAACGATGCGACGAGCACCAGGACCAGGCCGACGATGGCGCCGACGCCGCAGAGCAGACCGGCGATCGCGGGATTGGCCGAGGAGAGAAAATACGACACGATCGCCGACACCGTCAGCACACCGAGAGTGATGGCCGTCTTGGTGACGACGTCGTCGATGGTCAGCTGCCGCGTCGCCGCCGGCGCGGGCTGCTGGGTGTACGGCGGGACCTGCTGACCGTACTGGCCGCCGTACATGGCTGCCTGACCGGCACCGGCCGCACCGGTGCCGAAGCCCGCATAGCCACCGGCCTTCTGATTGTCGCGGACGACGCCGCGCATCACCGGATTGCTGCTATCTCGCACCTGGCGCTCCCTATCTGAACGTGAGTGGACGTATCTGGACGTGAGTGGACATCTCGTCTCGGGGGAACAACGGGTGATCGCCCCACGGAGTTCCGACTTTACCTTCTCTTGACCATCACTGTCGGGGGCCGGTGCGGGCCCCCGGGCACCGCTGCGGCGTCAGCTAGCGCGCAGCCGGGCCAGGAACCCGCGGAGTGCGTCGGGTTCGCGGCACTCGGCAACGCCCATCACCACCCGCCCCAGGCACACCGACCGCAGCATCGTCTCGGCGCGGGCCAGATCGTCACCCCAGTTCAAGCTGGGTTTCGAGATCATCAACGACGCGATGCCGTGCGCGGCGGACCACCATTCGAGGACGATGTCGGCCACCTGCGACGCCGGGAACATACCCGCCTCGGCGAGTTCGCCGACAGTACGCGAGAAGTGCACGAATGCCGATGCGGCGAGTATCTCGTCGACTTTCGAAAGGTTGTCCGCGGTGATCCGGGCGAAGGCCTGGCGGTAGAGCACGGGGGTGTCGAGGGCGAACCGGATGTAGGACATCCCCAGGGACAACGCTCGCTCGAGTGGATCGTCGAGGCCCGCCTCCGCCCGTGCCATCTGCTCGTCGAGTTGCCCGAAATAACGTGCGCACACCGCGTCCAAGAGGGCATCTTTGTCGGCGAAGTGCAGGTAGATCGACGGTGGGGTCACCCCGACCCGGGTCGCCACCGCCCTGATCGACACCGCCGCGGCCTCCTTCTCGTCGAGGAGCAGGTCGGTGGCGGCGTCGATGATCTCGTCGGCCAGCAGCTCACCCGACCCGCGGGGAGATCGGGTTCGCCGCCTCTGGATACTCACGGGACTCCTGTTCAGGGGGTGCGGGCTGATCGGGGGTGGGCTGGTCGGACGGTCGCGGGTCGGTGGTGGGTGGTCGGTCGGGGCCGCCCTCGGACAATCCGATGCGATCGTGCAGAGCCCGCAACGGCCGCGGGGCCCACCAGTTGGCCCGCCCGGCGATCCGCATGAACGCCGGCACCAACAACATCCTGATGATCGTCGCATCCATCAATACCGCCAATGTCAGGCCCACGCCGAACATCCGCATGAACGACACCTCCGACGCGGCAATTCCGGCGAACACGATGCTCATCAACAGCGCAGCCGCGGTGACCACCCGACCGGTGCGTGCGAGGCCGACGGCCACAGCGTGGTCGTTGGCCTTGCGCGTCCGGTCCGAGGCGAGCCATTCCTCCCGGATACGCCCGAGCAGGAACACCTCGTAATCCATCGACAAGCCGAAGGAAATGCAGAACATCAGTACCGGCATCGTCGCCACCAGGTATCCGGTCGCGGTGGTGCCGAGCCCGCCGAGGTGCCCGTCCTGGAAGAACCACACCATCGCGCCGAACGTCGCCGACAACGACAGCACGTTGAGGACCAGCGCCTTGAGCGGGAGCACGACACTACCGGTGAACAAGAAGAGCAGGATGAAGGTCGCGATCGCGATCACGCCGAGTACCCACGGCAGATGCCCGTAGATGGAGTCGACGGTGTCGGTGTTGGTGGCTTGTAGCCCCGCGAATTGTGCGGTCATGCCCGCCGGTACCGCGACCGCACGTAGCGCGGTGAGCTCGGCGGCGCCGGCGTCGGTCAGGGGCTCGGCACTGCCGGTCACCGACAACAATGCGGTGGCCTGATCGCCACCCGTGCCGATGTGGAGGTCGGCCGGCTGCGGCGGCGCCACCTGCCGTCCCTCGACAAAGGTGCCCGCGGCTCCCGACACCGAGCTCACACCGTCGGCGCGGGACAGTGCCTGTGCGTATTCGGTCCTGGCCTGTGCGTCACCCCCGGTCACGACGACAGTCGTTGCGCCGGAAAGGTTTTCGGTGAACTCGGTACGGGTCTCCTGTGTCACCTGATGCACCGAGGCGTCTTTGGGTAAGACGCGGTCGTCGGGGAAGCCGAAGGTGATCGACGCGAACGGTGCACCGAGCACGAGCAGTATCAAGATCACTGCTGCACCCACCGGAACGGCGTGCCGCAGTACCCAACTGACGAATCGGTACCACGCGGACCGTTCGATCGGCACGGAGGTCGGTGGCGGGCGCCGGAACAGTCGGCGGGCGGCGCGGCGGACGTCGAGGGCGTCGATCCGGGCGCCGAGCAATACCAGGATCGCGGGGGTGAGCACGAGGGCGGCGACCACCGCCACGACCACGACGCCGAGGCCGGCATACGCAAACGATCGCAGGAAATACATCGGGAAGATCGCCAAGGCGCACAACGACAATGCGACGGTGATGGCGGAGAATGCGACGGTGCGTCCGGCGGTGTGCATCATCACCCCGATCGCCGAGCGGGTGTCGCGGCCGGCGGCCAGCTCTTCGCGATATCGGGTGACCAGCAGCAGCGTGTAGTCGATGGCCAGCGCCAAACCCATTGCGGTGGTGAGGTTCAGCGCGAAGATCGAGACATCGGTCAGTGATCCGATGACGCGCAGCATCGCGAAGGTCACCACGATCGCGACCACACCGACGAGGATCGGCAGCAGCGCCGCCACCACTCCCCCGAACACGATGATCAGGACCAGGAAGCTGATCGGGATCGCGATGGCCTCGGCGACGGCGAGGTCACGTGTGGTCTGTTCGTTGACGTCATGGAAGACCATCGCCTGACCGCCGGCGCGGATGGTGATGCCGTCGCGAGTGCCGCTGTAGTGCTGGGCGATCTCGTCGGCGTAGCGCGGTGCGTCGTTCTCACCACCGGCGATGGTCGCAACGATGAGCGCCGACGACTTGTCCTTGCTCAACAATGCGGGCGCCAAGTCAGGATTGGTCCAGACCGACATGATCTGTTGCTGCACGTGGCTATTGGCGGATAGTTCGGAAATGATCTGCCGTCCGGTGGCGACAGCCGCCGGATCGGTCGCCATGTCCGTGCCCGGCGCACCGTCGAGTTTGAGGACGATCTGTGGACCGCCGCGACCGAAGGTGTCGTCGATGACCGCGGCGGCTTTGGCGGATTCGGAATTCGGATCCTCGTAGCCGCCGGCGAGTAAGTGACTCGCCGCCGACGCGCCGTAGAGACCGCCACCCACGAGGAGGATGAAGGCCACGGCCAGAACGCTTTTCGGGAAACCGGTCACAAGTCGGGTCAGACGATCCAGCATGGCCACTCCAGCCGTGGAAGGAAGGTTACCCCCGTTAAGTTATCGGTAGTAAGTCAGCGCGTCAACCTTTTGTCCATCGTTTGACGACGCGAATGTGGGTCGGCCGCGGGCACAAGGGACTCAGCCGTCCATCCGCCGACGCCGACACAACGCACTCGTGGCATGCTGTGGGTCGCGCCCCTATAGCCCAATTGGCAGAGGCAGCGGACTTAAAATCCGCACAGTGTCGGTTCGAGTCCGACTGGGGGCACCAGGCTTCCGCAGTTTCGCACCAGGACCACTTGGTTCATTCCGAACTCAGCGTGGGTGGGTGACGATGGTCTGCCCGGTGTCGCGATGCCGCCAGGTGACCGTGCGGTCGGTGTGCAGCGTCGGCCGCCAGATTCCCAAATGTTTGCGTTGATGATCGGGACGGCACAACGGGATCAGATCCGCGGGCAGCGTCCAACCCCCGGCCCGCGGATCGGCATGATCGAACGCCACCACATGGTCGAGTTCACACGCCTCCGCAGGCATGCCGCAGTACGGGAACCGA
>NZ_JBNCLY010000010.1:0-32733 GCF_049844915.1 Gordonia sp. DT30
ATGTTGGGTTGTGATGCCGCGGTCACCGTCGTCATCGTCGACGGCGAACAGGTGCCACTCAACGTCGGACGGGAGAAGCGGCTGTTCACGCCTTCGCAACGAAAAGCGTTGCTGCTCAGGGATAAGTGCTGCGTGAAATGCGGTGCGCCGGCATCGCGAACGCAGGCACACCACCTTGTGTCGTGGGTTGATGGTGGTCCCACCGACCTCGACAACGGGTGCCTACTGTGCACGAGCTGTCACCACGACGTCCACGACAGAGGGTGGGACGTGGTGATGGGCTTCGATCGGCATCCGTGGCTGATACCGCCCGCCACAGTTGATCCCAAACGACGACCACAACCGGCCTACAACCGACGCACCCTACGACTCGACAGTGTCGCTGCCTGAAACTGGCTGCCTGACGCCGGCTGCCTGACCGTGCTCGTCTGAAACACGCTCACCCACAATGACTTTCTGACCCTGCACCCGGCCCGCCGGGACCGCAATTGTTGTTTGAGAACTTCATAGTTGGGGCCCGACGACGTCCTAGTCGTAGCGCTCGATACTCGACTCGGCCAGGCGGGAGAGTCCCTCGCGGATGTGGCGGGCCCAGATGCTGCCGATGCCCTCGATGGCCTGCAGATCCGCGGCTGAGGACGCGAGCAGTGCCTGCAGTGTGCCGAAGCTGCGGACCAGCCGATCGACGTGGGCGAACTGCAGACGCGAGATGCGGGCCAACATGCGGTAGCCGCGCGGACTCATAGTGGTGTCCTGCGCATCGATCGTCGTCGGATAGCCGAATGCTCCGGCCAGGAGGGTGAGGTCGAGGAGATCGGTGTCGGAGAGCTGCTCGATCGTCTCCAGCGTGTGCCGCACCTCTTCGGTCGTCGCGGGCTCGGGGCTGGCGTAGTAGTCGCGGACGAGAAGCTCACGGACCGTGTCGTTTTCGGAGATGAGCTCCTCGAGCTGCAGACTCACCTGCCGGCCGTTGGTGCCCAGTTCCAGGACGTACTCCTCGATCTCGACGCCGACCCGGCGCACCATCTCCATGCGCTGCGCCGTCGACATCGCGTCGCGCAGCAGGACGTAGTCTTCGATCTCGGCCCGGCCGAGTGCCGACATCACCTCATCGAGGCGGGCCTTGTACCGCTCCAGAGTGGACAGCGCGACGTTGGCTCGCGAGAGGATCGGGTCGGGGCTCTCGACGACACGGCGCAGACCCTCGGCGTAGACGCTGACGATCGACATCGACGCACTCACCGAGATGACCGGATACCTGGTCTGGATGGCGGTGCGCTCGGCGGCACGATGGCGGGTGCCGGACTCCTCGGTGGGGATCGCCGGGTCGGGGACCAGCTGTACGTTCGCGCGCACGATCCGCTTGCCGTCGGTGGAGAGCACCACCGCGCCGTCCATCTTGGCCAGCTCCCGCAACCGTGTCGGGGCGAACTCGACGTCGAGGTGGAAGCCGCCGTCGCAGATCTTCTCCACGTCGGAGTCGTGCCCGAGCACGATCAGGGCGCCGGTGCCGCCGCGCAGGATGCGCTCGAGTCCGTCGCGCAGCCCGGTACCGGGTGCCACCCGCACCAGCGTCTCCTTGATCAGCGCCGAGCGTGCGGCATCGGTGCGGCCGTATTGGTCGGTCCTGGGTCCGTCGACCATCGCTGTCCCTTCGTGGAAGATTCGCGGCCGGTCTCGCAGGTGGCCGGGGATCGGCGTGGCCGGCGCGCATGACTAGGGTATCGGGACGTGAACACCGCACCGCGACCCGATCGGCCAGGCTTCGCCGTACCCGATGACCTGGACCCGCTTACGCGCCATCCGAAGGCGGTCGCCCCCGGAGCGCAGATCCGGATGCACAACCCGATGTGTCTGGGCTGCGGTGAGGACGCGCCCCGCGGTTTGCACCTGGTGGTGCGGGCCGGCGAGGGCTTCACCGTCGAGACCGAGATGGACGTCGAACCGTGGATGGAGGGCGGACCCGGCGTCATCCACGGCGGCGTGCTCTCCACCGCCTTCGACGAGGTGATGGGCACCGCTCCGCTCCTGGTAGGGCCGTCTGCGGTCACCGTGCACCTCGAGGTGGACTTTCTCGCCCCGGTGCCCGTCGGCTCTCGTCTGCAGCTGACCGCGCGGCTGCTCGGCCGGCAGCGGCGCAAGATCTACGTCGAGGCGACCGCACATATCGGCGACCCGGATTCGCCGGTGGCCGTGGGTCATTCGATCTTCGTCACGATCAATCCGCGTGAGCACTTCGCCGAGCACGTCGACAACAGCCAGATGGCCGAGGAGTACAAGCAACGCCTCGCGCGCCCGTGAGCGACCGAGCCCGGACTTCCGACGTCAGAATGGTGCGTCGACGACGCTGAGCACCGTGCGGAAGACTGCGGTGGACGCCTGCCCGAGGTCGGCGACCCGGGTGACCTTGATGTCGTCGGGAATCTTCTCGTCTGTGCCCGCCGGGATCACGATATGCCGGAACCCGAGGCGCTTGGCCTCGGCGATGCGCCGGGCGACGGCCGACACGCGGCGCACCTCCCCGGCGAGCCCCACCTCACCGACCACGGCCGTGGTGCGCGGGATCGGCCGTCCCTTCATCGCCGAGAACACGGCCAGCGCGATGGCGAGGTCGGCGGCCGGCTCGGTGACGCGCATCCCGCCGACGGTGGCGGCGTAGACCTCGCGCTCATGCACCGCGAGCTTCAACGTGCTCTGCAGGACTGCGAGGATCATCGCCACCCGCGGTGAATCGAGACCGGAGACCGCACGACGCGGAGTGGCCATGCTCGTCGGGGTGGTCAGGGCCTGGATCTCGCCGGCCAGGGCGCGTTTGCCGTCCATCGTGATCAGCGTGACCGAGCCGCTGACATCGGAGCCGTGCTGGTGGACGAAGATCCCCGACGGGTCGCGGACCTCGTGGATGCCGTCGTCACGCTGCTCGAAGCAGCCGACCTCGTCGGACGCGCCGAAGCGGTTCTTGATGCCCCGCACCATGCGCAGCGCGGAGTGCCGGTCGCCTTCGAAGGAGAGCACGACGTCGACGAGGTGCTCCAGCGATCGCGGGCCGGCGACGGCACCGTCCTTGGTGACATGGCCGACCAGGATGATGGCGATGCCACGATTCTTGGCCAGCGACACCAGCGCGGTGGTGACCGCCCGGATCTGGGTGACCCCGCCGGTCACCCCGTCGGTTCCGGTGGCGACGACGGTTTGCACCGAGTCGACGATCATCAGCGAGGGTGCGACCTCGTCGACGTGGCCGAGGATGGTGGCGAGATCGGATTCGGCTGCCAGATAGATGTTTTCGTGGACCGCGTCGGTACGTTCGGCGCGCAGTCGCACCTGTCCCGCCGATTCCTCGCCGGTGATGTACAGCGCGCGCCGCCCACCGGTGGCCCAATGCTTGGCGGTCTCGAGCAGCAGCGTCGACTTGCCGACCCCGGGCTCGCCGGCGAGCAGGATCACCGAGCCCGGCACCACCCCGCGGCCGAGTACCCGGTCGAATTCGCCGATGCCGGTGGGGATGGCGGTCGAGGTCCCGGCATCGACGGACGTGATCGGTACCGCAGGGCTGGTCGGGGTGACCGTGGTGGTGGTGCCGCCCGGTGCACTGATGGTGGTGACCTCGTCGAAGGTGCCCCACGCATGGCATTCCGTACAGCGGCCGACCCATTTGGGAACCTGATTGCCGCATTCGCTGCAGCGGAAGCTCGACTTGGGTTTGGCCACGCGCCTCAGACTACGGCCGGGCGCCGACAAGATCGGTGCACCGATCCCCAGGCGTGGCGCATCACCGGACGACGACGCGGTGCCCGGCGTCGAGGCGCCGCGTCCAGCCGCGCGCATCGAGGTGCTCGAGCAGCGGGATGGCGACGCGGCGGGTGGTGCGCAGTGCCTGTCGGGCCGCGCTGGTGGTGAAGGGCTGATCGAGTCGCGCGAGGACGGCCATCGCGCGGGCGGGTGCACTAGGGGCGAGCACCACGCCGGCGCCCAGGCGCAGCAGGCGATGCGTGCGTTCGGCGGCGGCGAGTTCGCGCTCCCCGAGCCCGAGTGCTGCCAGGTCGTCGGCCTCGGGTGCGGCGAACGGGTCGTCGGCGAGGCGGCGTTCGATCGCGGCGACCGCCTCCTCGGCCGCGCCGAGGTCGCTGGTGCGGCCGGGCATGGCGAGGTATCCGGCAGCGGATTCGACGCCGGCCTCGGCGATCACCGCGTCGATGAGCGGCGCCGCGCCGGGCATGCCGAGCAGGTCGGGGACCGCCGCACGCGAGATGCCGGCCGACAGGGGGTCGTCGCGATGAAGTCGTTCGACCGCGGCGCGCAGGGCAAGTCCCCAGTCGGCGAGGGCGGCGGCGTCGACCCACCAGTCGCCGATGACCCGGATGGTGTCGGGGACCGGCCCCGACGGGTCGACGAGGCCCAGGCGGTGCAGATGGGTGGTGGTGACCGCGCGGCGCCGCATGACCTCGGCGAGCACGTCGCCGTCGGGGGAGCGGTCGGCCAGCGCGGCGGCGCGCCGGGCGGCAGCACCGCGTCGTTCCAGCTCCGGCGGTTCGGCGTCGACGACCTGCCCGCCGCCGACGATGCGGGTTCCCGGGTCGCGCAGCACGATTCGGTCGCCGACGATCAGCGGCAGCGGCCGGTCGAGGTGTACGCGCGCGTGGTCGGCGTCGAGGGGACGCAGCCGCGCCGGGATCGCCGCACTGCCCACGTGGGCGATGAGATGGGACGGCGCGTCGGTGAATCCGTCTCCACTGACCCGGCGGATGTCGACGACGCCGGTACGCCGCCAGACGTCGGGGGTCAGCAGGATCGACCCGCGGGCGATCTCGTCGGCGCCGATACCGCGCAGGTTGAGTGCCACCCGGCTGACCGGACCGATATGGCGCCGGTCGCGTTCTTCGCTCTGCAGTCCGCGTACGGTGACCCGACGCACGCGGTCCGAGGCCGGGAGCTCCGGCGTCGCGAGGTCCAGCGTGTCGCCGACGTGTACGGTCCCGGCGGAAAGCGTTCCGGTGACCACGGTTCCGGCGCCGGTGATCGTGAAGGAGCGGTCGATCCAGAGCCGGATCGGTCCGGTCTCGGGGGCTTTCGGGGCGTCGGTGAGGACCGCGTCGAGGGCGGCCCGCAGTTGCGGCAGCCCGCTTCCGGTGGCGCCGGAGACGACCACCGCCGGGGCGGTGGCCAGCCCGGTGCCCGCCAGCCCGGCGCGCGCCTGTGTGAGCGTCTCGTCGATCCGTTCCGCCGACGCGAGATCGGTTCGGGTGAGCACGATCAGCCCGCGCTCGATACCGAGTGCGGCGATCGCATCGCGATGATCGTCGGACTGCGCCTGCCAGCCGGCGTCGGCGGCGACCACGAACATCACCACCGGGGCATTGCCGAGACCGGCGAGCATATTCGCCAGGAACCGCTCGTGGCCGGGCACGTCGACGAATGCGACGTCGGCGCCGGAAGACAAAGTCGTCCAGGCGAATCCGAGGTCGATGGTCAGTCCCCGGCGCCGCTCCTCGGCCCACCGGTCGGGTTCGATCCCGGTCAGCGACCGGATCAGGGTGCTCTTGCCGTGATCGACGTGACCGGCGGTGGCGACGACGAACACCTATGTGGCCCCTGGGTTTTCGGCGTCGTCACCGGTGTTTCCGCCGACGTGGGCGACCGCACGGATCGCGGCGAGCACGGCGTCGTCGTCGGATTCGGGAATGCACCGGAGATCGACGAGGCATGCTCCGTCGTGCACCCGGGGCAGCACGGCCGGGTCCCCGACCCGCAACAGGCCGGCGAGGTGATGTGGCAGCCGGATCGCCCAGCCGGGCAAGGGAACCCCCGGGGCGCCGCCACCACCGACACGGCCGTCATGCGCGACGACGGGCGCGTCGAGTTGCGCGGCGAGCGCTTCGGTGCGTTCGCGGAGCCGGGCCGGGTCCGCGTGCAGGTAGCTGGTGACCGGCGGAAGTGGCCCGTCGAGGGTGGCCTCGAGTGCGGCCAGGGTGAGTTTGTCGGTCCGGACCGCACGGGCCAGTGGATGTTTCGACAGCCGGGCGATGAGATCGGCGTCGCCGAGCATGATCCCGGCCTGCGGACCGCCGAGAAGTTTGTCGCCGCTGGCGATCACGAGGTCGGCCCCGGCGCGCAACGCCGAGGTGGCGTCGGGCTCGTCGGGCAGCAGCGGGTCGGGCCGCAACAGCCCGGAGCCGAGGTCGGCGACCAGCGGGACACCACGCTCGGCGCAGAGCTCGTGCAGCTGCGGCAGACCGACCTCGCTGGTGAAGCCCTCGACGCGGAAGTTGCTGGGGTGCACCTTCAGTACGCAACCGGTGTCGGGGCCGATGGCGTCGGCGTAGTCGCGCAGATGTGTGCGATTGGTCGTGCCGATCTCGCGGAGCCGGGCACCGGTCGATGCCATGAGATCGGTGAGCCGGAAGCCTGCACCGATCTCGATCATCTCGCCGCGGCTCATCACGACCTCACGGCCGATGGCCAGCGCGGTGGTCGTCAGGACGAGCGCGGCGGCCCCGTTGTTGACGACGAGTGCATCGCCGGCGGCCGGGCAGGCGCGCAGCAGGGCCTCGCGGGTGCTGGTGCCCCGACGCGAGCGGGTACCGGTGACAAGATCGAGCTCGACGTCGACGTATCCGGCTGCGGCGAGGACAGCGTCGCGCGCCGCCACCGACAGCGGGGCCCGGCCGAGGTTGGTGTGCACGATGACGCCGGTCGCGTTCAGCACCGGCCGGGCACTCGTCGGTGCACGCGCGGCCAGGGATTCGGCCACGGCGCGTGCCACGTCGGCCGGATCGATCTCCCCGACCCGTGCAGCATCTTGAGCGTGCCCGACGGCGTCGCGAACAATATTGTCGCCCAAATGCTTTCGCGCGCCGGCGATGGCCGGGTCGGCGAGCAGGTGATCGGTCCGCGGAATGTGGCGGCGCGGGTCGGGCGCGTCGGCCTCCGGAGTCTTCGGGTCTGCCGTCACCGCACCTCCTCGAGTCGCAATCCGGCGGTGTCGCCGACGGTGGCGGAGGCGGACGGGAATCGAACCCGCCAGACCGAGATACTCGATCTCACCGGTTTTGAAGACCGGGGGGACCACCAGGAGCCCATACGCCTCCATGCCGTCTGCCAACCAGCGGTCGGGTAACCGCCGACTACCAACTTAGAGGACGACGGACCTGTTTGTCTGCGGAGGTCAGATCGGTGGATAGAGGGTTCCGCCGCCGAAGGCGGCACGATGCGAGTCCGGTTGCGCACCATCATTGTTGGTGATGCCGTGCGCGTTGCCGTATTCGGCGCTGATCAAGGTGTGGCCGCTGCGCACACGCAGGCCGGTGTCGTCGGCAAGTGCCGCGATCACCCGGCCGACGAATTCGGGATCCTCGGCGCGCTGCAACGAGAAGCCGGCGAACTCGTCGACCCCCAGAGACAGCAGCAACTCGGTACGGATCAGTCCGAGCCACAACGAGATCGCGGTGACGCCGGTGCCCTCGAGTTCGACGGCCATGTCGGCGGCCATCTTGTCCAGCGCGGCCTTGCTCATCCCGTAGAGCACCGAATGCAGGTGACCGCGGGCCCCGAACGACGAGATGTTGACGATCAGGCCGTGCCCGGCCGCCACCATCGTCTGTGCGGCGTGTACCGAGGCGACGTAGTGGGCGCGCAAACCCACGTCGATCAGCGAATCCCAGTCGCCGACCGGCCGCTGCCAGAACGGCTCGGAAAATCCGCCGAACCCACGTGGAGCCGCCCACACGTTGTTGACCAGCAGATCCAGCCGCCCCGCCTCCCGCTCGACGGTCCGGAAGACCTCGGCGACGGCGTCGTCATCGGTGTGGTCGCATTCGAGTATCCGGGCGCCCTGCGGTCCGCGTGCGGTGCGGGCGGTGGTGTAGACGGTCCAGCCCGCATCGACCAGCGCGGTGGCGACTCCCAGGCCGACACCGCGGCTGCCGCCGGTCACCAGGGCCACCCGGGATCGGGCCGTCTCGGCTGAGGTCATCGGCCGGTCATCTCGTCGGCGTCGGGGTCGGCATCGAGATCGGGCAGCGGCGGCGGGGCGGACATGAAAGCCTGCTGCGAGCCGTTGACCGCGGCGATGCCGACGATCGAGCTCCACACCATCATCGTCAGATAGTCGATGAGATCGTCGACGCCGATCGCGCGGTCGGCCATCCACCAGTCGACGGCCCGTCCGACCCCGCCGACGAGTGTGTAGCCCCACACCTGCGCCCCGGCGGTGTCACCGCCGCGTTCTGCCAGCCGGGTGGCGATGGTCCCGGTGAGCAACTGGGCGACCAGCTTCTCCGATTCGGCCGAGGTCACCGATGAACTCGGCGAGGCCGACAGCGCGAACCGGTACAGCTCCGGCTCGTCGGCGACGGCGTGCACGTACACGCTGACCACCGTCCGGGTCAGGGTGTACTCGTCGACGTCGTCGGTGACCGTCTCGATCAGCCGCGGCATCAGGGTGGTCTCGAAGAAGCGCACCGTCGTCGCCACCCCGAGATCGTTCTTGTCGGCGAAGTAGCGGTACAGCACGGTCTTGGAAACGCCGATGTGTCGGGCGATCTCGTCCATTCCGACGTCGGCGCCGAGTGCGCGGACCGCGGCGATGGTGCCATCGGTGAGCTCGGTACGCCGGGCCCGCTTGTGCGAATCCCAGCGTTGGCGGCGGCCGTCGGGTTTGACCCGGTCCTCGGGCGCCGGACCCAGCAGCGCCTGCTCGATTCCGCGCGTCACATTCGTCGCGGCCGACACCGCGGCACGCGCCGCGGAGGCCGGGCTGGGACGATTTGCCATCACCCGGTCAGCGTAGTCGCTGCCTACGGGTAGAACTGGATGGGTGTCAACTGTGACTTCGGACGTTTCCGGCACCGGCAGGCATCGGGCCGAACCGGCGAACGCGCCCGGGCTCTCCTCGGGCGATTCCGCGTCCGACGATCGCCGGCGCCGCGACCTGCGGAAGATGAAACTCGTTGCCACGAGCTTCCTGGTCGTCGCCGCCATCGTCTATCTGTTCACCCGCTACCTCGAGCATCGCGACGGTGCCGACGTCTCCGGGTGGGTCGGCTACGTGCGTGCCGCGGCGGAGGCGGGCATGGTCGGTGCCCTCGCCGACTGGTTCGCCGTCACCGCACTGTTTCGGCATCCGCTGGGTCTGCCCATCCCGCACACCGCACTGATCCGGAAGAAGAAGGACGACATCGGCGATCAGCTCGGCGGCTTCATCGAAGAGAACTTCATGACGCCCGAGGTGATCGTGCAACGGGCCGAGCAACTCGATCTGCCCCGCCGGATCGGTACCTGGCTGGCCGACCCGCGCAACGCGCCGCGTGTGTCCGACGAGGCGGCCCGTGCGATCAAGCTGGCCTCAGAGATGTTGCGCGACGAGGACATCGAGCAATTCATCCAGGCCGTGCTGCGGTGGGCGGCCGAACCCGAATGGGCGCCGCCGATCGGCCGCATCCTGCACCAGCTCATTGCCGAGGACCGCCTCGAGCCGGTGTTCCAGCTCCTGTGCGATCGTGCTCATGACTGGGCGCTGGGCAGTGGGGACCTCATCAACCGGGTGGTGGAGGCCGATGTCGGTCCGGCGTGGAAACCGAAGTTCGTCAGCAATATGGTCGGCGACAAGATCTATCGTGAGCTGATCGACTTCACCTACAAGGTCCGTTCCGACCCCGATCACGAGATGCGGCGGTCGATGCACCGGTTCGTCGAGCAGTTCGCCGACGATCTGCAGAACGACCCGGAGATGGTGGCCCGCTTCGAGAACATCAAGCGCGAGCTGGTCGGCAGCGACGCGGTCGCCGGCGCGGCATCGACGGCCTGGAACACCGGCAAGGCCGTCATCGAGCAAATGCTCGCCGACCCGAACAGCACGCTGCGCAACACCCTCGCCGACGCCGTCATCCGCCTCGGTATCCGGGTGCGTGATGACCGCCCGCTGCAGGAGAAGATGAACGGATGGGTCGCACGTGTCGCCAATCACGTTGCGAGCAACTACTCCCGCGAGATCATCTCCGTGATCACCGAGACCGTCCGCGGCTGGGACGCCGACGACACCAGCCGCAAAATAGAACTGCAAGTCGGCCGCGACCTGCAATTCATCCGTATCAACGGCACCGTGGTCGGGTCGTTGGCCGGGCTGGCGATCTACAGCATCTCGGTGCTGATCTTCCACTGATCGCCGCCCGCGGCGAGTCGGCGCGCGCTGCATGCACTCTGCTTGCGCCTGCTAGCACCGGAGTCGATACTGGGGTGCGTGAGGCACCGGAGGTGAGCGTACGGAGTCCACCCAGGATTCACGCGCATGCCCGCACCCGAATTGAGGAAGACGACGTGCCCGCCGCGCGCCCGGAGCGCGGGTAGCAGCAGTCGGGTGAGCTCCGCGGCGGCGACGAGGTTCACGTCGAGGACGTGCCGCCATTCGTCGACCGGTGTGTCGGCGACGTTCTCCAGGCTGCTCGCGACACCCGCGCAGTGCACCAGCACGTCGAGTGAGCCGATCGCTTCGACGGATGCTTCGAGCGTGTCGTAGTCGGTGAGATCGACCGGAAACGTCGCCGAACCGTCCAACTCCATTGCGAGAGAGTCGAGTTCAGCACTTCCACGACCTCGTAGCAGAAGATCGTGGGTGGGTGCGAGAGCGCGCGCGATCTGCGCACCTACGCCGCGGCTGGCTCCGGTTATTAATGCGGTGGACATACTCGTCAGCCTATGGGCCGCCGATCAGCCGCCGGATCCGTTCAGTATCTGAAACCGTTTCCAGGCCAGGAGTTTCGGCCTCAAGGGCGTAGACCTTTAGGCGCGCCGGTGTCATCTATTCGGGGGAACCAATGTCACATTATGTGCCATCAAGGACGGTATCCGGGACGACATTGCTTCCGAGCCTGGCCCCCATCTCGCGCGTGCGTAAGGCTGGATTCTGCTACCGGTCATATTTCTCTTGATTTGTGCCCGGCCTGCACCCGTGTTCCATTCAAGGAGGAATCTGTGCCCAATAGCCCGACCGTCAGTACCGATCCGCTGCGTAACCGCGGAACTGCGTTCACCGTGGATGAGCGTGCACGCCGCGGCCTGATCGGTCGACTGCCGTCTGCGGTGGAAACCCTCGATGAGCAGGCTGCACGGTGCTACCGACAGATCAGCGGTTATTCCACCGACCTGCAGAAGTACACCTACCTCGATCAGCTGCAGGACCGCAACGAAGTGCTGTTCTACAAGGTCATCGTCGACCATCTCGCGGAGATGCTGCCCATCGTGTACGACCCCACGATCGGCGACGCGATCAAGCAGTGGAGCAACGACTACCGCGATTCGCGGGCCGTCTACCTCTCCATCGACCGCCCCGATGATGTGCGCGCGTCGTTCACCGGACTTGGCCTCGGCCCTGACGACGTTGATCTCATCGTGGTCTCCGACGCCCAGGAGATCCTCGGCATCGGCGACTGGGGCGTGAACGGCACGGACATCTCGATCGGCAAGCTCGCCGTGTACACGGCTGCCGCCGGGGTTGACCCGGGCCGGGTGATCGCCGTGAACCTCGACGTCGGCACCGACAACGAGGCCCTGCTGAATAGCCCCGAATACCTGGGCAACCGCCACGCCCGTATCACCGGCGACCGGTACAACGACTTTATCGACCTCTACCTGAAGACCGCGTCTGAGCTGTTCCCGAACGCATTGCTGCACTTCGAGGACTTCGGCCCCAGCAACGCGCGCCGCATTCTCGAGGAGAATCGCGACACTTACCGGATCTTCAACGACGACATGCAGGGCACTGGCGCCATCGTCATGTCGGCAGTGTTCTCCGGGCTCAAAGTGACCAAGCAGACGTTCGCTGAGCAGCGACTGCTGGTCTTCGGCGCCGGCACGGCAGGCACCGGCATGGCCGACCAGATCAGCGCCGCGATGATTCGCGACGGGCTGAGCGAGGACGAGGCGAAGGCACGCGTGTGGCTGGTCGACGTCGACGGGCTGGTCACCGATGACATGGCGGATCTGCCGAACTACCAGGCGGCGTACGCGCGGCCTGCGGCCGAGGTCGCCGACTGGTCGCGGACCGACGGGCGGATCGACCTGCTCACCGTCGTGAACGAGGTGAAGCCGACGATCCTCATCGGTACCTCGACGATGCACAACGGCTTCCCGAAGGCCGTCGTCGAAGCGTTGGCAGCCGGTGTCGAGCGCCCGATTCTGCTGCCGCTGTCGAACCCCACCGAGCGCATCGAGGTGATGCCCGCGGACGCTGTGCCGTGGTCGGAGGGACGGGCACTGGTCGCCACCGGAATCCCGGTGGATCCGGTGTCGTACAACGGTGTCGACTACAACATCGGCCAGGCCAACAACGCCCTGCTGTACCCGGGTCTGGGCCTGGGCACCATCGTCTCGGGAGCCAGTCACGTCACTGACGGGATGTTGCTCGCCGCGGCGAAGGCGGTCGCCGACCAGGTCGATCCGACCGCGCTGGGTGCATCGCTGCTCCCGGCGGTGGATAACTTGCGCGCGTCGTCTGCGATCGTGGCACTCGCGGTCGCCAAGCAGGCGATCGAAGAAGGTGTGTCCACCAAGAGCTACGACAGTCTTGTGCAGGCTGTCGAAGACGCGATGTGGCAGCCGGTTTACACGGAGCTCGCCGAATGAGCGACGACGCCGCAGCCACACCGGAGATCCTGGATCTGGCGATCGGGATTGATGCGACCGGTGAACGTCATGAAACCGATTCGATGGGCGGCATCGACGTGCCGGCCGACAAGTACTGGGGCGCACAGACCCAGCGCTCGTTGCAGCACTTCTCGATCGGTAACGACAAGATGCCACACGAGGTCTACCGTGCCTATGGCTATGTGAAGAAGGCTGCCGCCCAGGTGAATGGTGCGGCCGGTCGACTGCCGGGTTGGAAGGCCGACCTCATCGCGCAGGTCGCCGACGAAGTGATCAGCGGCGAACTGGACGAGCATTTCCCGCTGTACGTCTGGCAGACGGGTTCGGGAACCCAGTCGAACATGAACGTCAACGAGGTGATCAGCAACCGCGCGATTCAGCTCGTCGGCGGCGAACTGGGGACTAAGGATCCGGTGCACCCGAACGATCACGTCAACTTGGGGCAGTCGTCCAACGATTCCTTCCCGACCGCGATGCACATCGCCACCGTGAAGGAGATCAACGAGCGCCTGCTGCCGGCCATGATCGACCTGCAGGCAGCCTTCGCCACGAATGCCGACAAGTGGGGCGACGTGGTGAAGATCGGTCGCACCCACTTGCAGGATGCGACCCCGGCGACCGTCGGGCAGGAATGGTCGGGCTATGCGCGGCAGATCGAGCAGGGCATCGAGCGTCTGAAGGGTTCGCTTCAGGGCCTGTACGAGCTCGCTTTGGGCGGAACCGCCGTGGGCACGGGCCTGAATGCGCCGGAGAACTTCGACGTCGATGCCGCGGCCAAGATCGCCGAGCTCACCGGGTATCCGTTCGTGACCGCCGAGAACAAGTTCGCCGCTCAGGGCGGCTTGGATGCGATGGTCGGGGCGAGCGCGGGACTGCGTGCCTTGGCTGTGCCGTTGATGAAGATTTCCAACGACATTCGGTGGCTGGCGTCCGGACCCCGGTGCGGTTTCGGTGAGCTGATCCTTCCGGCGAATGAGCCGGGCAGCTCGATCATGCCGGGCAAGGTCAACCCGACCCAGTGCGAAGCAATGGTGATGGTGTGCATTCAGGTGCTCAGCGAGGACACCTGTGTGGCGTTCGCCGGTTCGCAGGGCAACTTCGAACTCAACGCCATGCGTCCGATCATCATCAACAACGTGCTGCACTCGGCGCGAATTCTCGGCGATGCCGCGGTCAAGCTGCGCGAGTACTGCATCGAGGGCACGCAACTGCACGAGGAGCGGATCGCCGCACTGCTGGAGCAGTCGCTGATGCTCGTCACGGCGCTGTCCCCGGTGATCGGGTACGACAAGGCCTCGGCGATCGCGCACAAGGCGAACGACGAGGGCACCACGCTGCGCGAGGCTGCCCTTGCGACCGGATATATCGATGCGGCGACCTTCGACGACGTCGTGGATCCGCGCAAGATGATCGGCTAGTCATCGATCGCGAGACGGCCCCGGCCGCTCCCGGACTCGTAACGAGTCCGGGGTGCGGTCGGGGCCGCTTCGATCCCGTGTCGTCGGCCGGGCGCATGGTCGATCATGTGCTGAGCGATTCCCGATTGAGGTGGCGTATATCAACGAAAAGGTCAGCCGCGGGGGATCATCGGACGCCTTGCTTGGAGCGTGGCTGCTCGGCCTGGCGGGGTTTGTCGACGCTATCGCCTTCGTGGTCCTGCAGGGCAGTTTCGTCGCGTTCATGTCAGGGAACACGACGATTCTCGGTTCTTCGTCGGCCATCGGCCATTGGCATCTGGCGGGACTCAGTGCACTTCTGATCGTGCTGTTCTTCGCAGGTAACGTCGCCGGGGCCGCTGTCGGACGGTGGGGTGGGAGTGCGGCGCATCGGCTGCTGATGATTCTGATCGCCACGGTGACGACCATCGGCACGATCACGGCGAACACCGCGTCGGTCTCGGCTGGCCTGATCGTCATCGCCGTCGCGGCTGGACTCATCAACTCCGCGCTCGCCGCGAACACAGATGTGCACGTCGGACTCACTTACGTCACCGGCACGCTCGTCAAGGCCGCCCATCAGATGATCGCCGGGATCGGAGCCGAGCACCCGTGGGGCTGGGTCAAGACGCTTGGCTTCTGGGCGGTCTTTGCCGTCGGTGCAGCAGTCGGCGGCGTCGCCTTTCACGGGCTGGGTGCCGTCGCGCTCTGGTTCGCGGCGGCCTTCGCAGTGGTCGCCTGCCTCCTGCCGCACCGCACCGCGTAGTTCGTCGGCGGCCCGAGGCGACGCGTCCCGATGGGGCAGACCTGTCGGCGTTCTCGCCCGGACAGTACATCTCGGTGCAGGTGCCGCTGGCCGACGGAGCGCGACAGAACCGGCAGTACAGCCTCACCGGTGCACCAGATGTGCGCTCGGAGTGGCGGTTCAGCGTCAAACTCGCCGGCGAGGTCTCGGCGCACCTGCACGAGAACGTCTTCGAGGGCGATACGGTGCACGTGTCGTCCCCGTTCGGCGATCTGATTCTCCCCGAGGGTGATTCGCCGCTGTTGTTGGCATCGGCCGGTATCGGCTGCACCCCGGTGATCGGGCTGCTGACCGCGCTCGCCGAGTCGGGTACCGACCGACCGGTGACGGTGCTGCACGCCGACCGCTCACGCGCCGGTCAGCCGCACCGCGGACAGCTGGGCGCCCTCGTCGAGAATATCGGTTCGGCACGGCTGTACCAGTGGTACGAGCACGGCGCCGATCACCTGCGCTCCGACGACGTCCGCACCGGGTTCATGTCCCTCGACGGCATCGATCTCGACGACGACCTCCACGCCCTGCAGTTCATCCGCATCAACGGCACGGTCGTCGGGTCGTTGGCCGGCCTGGTCATCTACAGCATCTCGGTGCTGATCTTCCACTGACCGTCGTTGCGCCGGCCCGCCCCGCGCTGCATGCACTGTGCTTGCGCCTGCTAGCACCGGAGTCGATACTGGGGTGCGTGAGGCACAGGAGGTGACATGACATCGGAGGATCCCACCGACGACGCGGTCGCCGGCGCGCAGAACGATCGTGACACCGATTCGGGCGGGGTCGGCCACACCGTCGAAGCCGTCACCGCTGTCGCGTCCGATGCGGTGGCCACCGCGGCGCAGGACATCGGCGGCTTCATTCGCTCGCAGCGCATGGCCGCCGAAGTGTCGTTGCGGCAGTTGGCCGACCGGGCCGGGGTCAGCAATCCCTACCTGAGCCAGATCGAGCGCGGGCTACGTAAACCATCGGCAGAAGTGTTGTCGCAGATCGCGAAGGGCCTGCGGGTTTCTGCCGAGGTGCTGTACGTTCGGGCCGGGATCCTCGAAGAACGGCCGGCCAGTCCGGTCCGCGGCGCGTTGATCGCCGACGACTCGATCAGTGAACGTCAGCGGCAGATGCTGCTCGAGATCTACGAGTCCTTTCGCAAGGAGAATGCCACCCATTCGCCGGCCCCCGACGAGTCCGGGGCCGATTCGTAACCCGCACAAGCGAACCGAGGAGTTCCGATCATGCCGGACAACCCGTTGTCGACTGCGTTAGGCCAAGTATCGGCCCTGCTCAACGAGATTCGCGAGCGCGGTGAGGCAGCCACCGGGCAAGCCCAGTCCAAAATCGTCCAGGGCATCGGCTCCGCCCAGGAGAAGATCACCGGCTCCCGCGACGACCTCCAGGAGCGCGTCGGGCAGCGGGTGGACTCGGCGCAGTCCACCCTCGACGAGACCCTCGCGGCGGCGCTCGCGACCTTCGAGGAGGCGAAGAACAAACTTGCCGCCCTGCCGGTCGAATTGCCCGTCGAGATCGAAGAACTGCGCGCGCGATTCACCCCAGAGGAGTTGCGCAAGGTTGCCGACGCCTACCTCGCCGTCGCCGCGGCGTTGCTGGCGTCGTTGTCCGAACGCACCGAAGAAGTCGTCGGCAAACTCAGGGCGCAACCACTCGTCGAGGGCAAGCTGCCGAAGCTCGAGCGGGTGTACGCCGACGCCGTCGCGCTCACCGAGGATGCGCTGGGCACCTTGGCCACCCAGACCAAACTGATCACCGGACAGGCTGCCCGCGGGACCGGCGTGCCACAGTTGTCCGCGCGGCGCCCGGCCGAGCAGGCGTCGCCGGCGAAGGTGGCCGCAAAAGACGCGCAGGCACGTAAGGCCGCCGTCGTCTCGAAGGCGGCTGGGAACAAGACTGCTGCGTCTGCGAAGAAGAGTGGGCCTGCGAAGAAGAGTGCGCCTACGAAAAAGGCTGCGCCCGCGAAGAAGGGTGCGCGTGCGAAAAAGACTGCATCGCCGCAGAAGACGGCGGCGAAGGCCCCCGTGAAGAAGACCCCGGCGAAGAAGACCCCGGCCACGAAGACCACGGCGAAGAGGACCCCGGCGAAGGCCACGGCCAAGAAGACCTCCGCCACGAAGACCCCGGCCAAGAAGACGACCGCCACGAAGAAGACACCGGCCAAGAAGACCGCCGCAAAGAAGACCGCCGCAAAGAAGACTCCGGCAAAGAAGACCCCGGCAAAGAAGACCCCGGCAAAGAAGACCCCGGCAAAGAAGACCCCGGCAAAGAAAGCCCCGGCCAAGAAGCCGAGCGGTTCGTGATCGGACCCGCGGCGCGCTTCCGGCCGATCCGGCGAATCCGACAAGACGGTTAGACTGGCGACGTGAATTTTGTGGGTGTCTTGGCGGCCGGATCGAACCTGCTGCTCCTGTTGCTGACCGTGGTCGCCGGTGTTGCCGCCGTCGTGGCGCTCGTCCACGCATCGATCCAGCGCAAGGACGCCTTTCCGGCGGTGGACAAGCAGAGCAAGGTGATCTGGGTGGCGCTGCTCGCGGCGGCGACCCTGTTCATCTGGCTGTTCCAGGCTCCGACCCTGTTCTATCTCATCGGTGTCGTCGCGGTGATCGTCTACCTCGTCGACGTGCGGCCACGCGTCGACGAGATCCAGCACAAGTCCTGGTTCCGCAAGCTCCGGTGAGCTGACCCCACCCTCGCCCCGGTCGTTTTTGCCTGCGCGCGGGACCGGAGAACGTGATGATCGCCACCGCATTTTAATATGCATCTGCGATGCAAATTATGATCTGATGGTCATATGCAATTGACCCGGTTCACCGACATCGGACTGCGCGTGGTGATGCGCCTGGCCGTGTCCACCGGGCCGATGACCACGCGTGCGCTCGCCGCGGAGGTGGCCGTGCCCTACACGCATGTGGCGAAGGTGACGGGCCGGCTTGCCGAGCTCGGAGTCGTCCACGCACGACGTGGGCGCACCGGCGGTCTAGTGATCACCGATCTCGGTCGCACCGCCCGGATCGGTTGGCTTGCAGCCAGTCTCGAGGGCGACGGCGAAGTCGTCGACTGCGAGGGCGATACCCCGTGCCCGCTACGTGCCGCGTGTCGATTGCGAGGCGCACTGGCCGCCGCGCGAAGTGCCTTCTTCACCAGTCTCGACGATCACACCATCGGCGATCTCGTCGCCGATCCGACCGGTGCGGTCCTGCTCACCCTCGATCCCCTGCGACGTCGTGATGCGGCGCCGCAGAGACGTGCCGAATAACCACGGCAACAACCGCTTCCGTCAGCCGGCGGAGCAGATCAGATCGGAGTCATCGTGCTCACAGCAACCACTCGCGAGGTCATCGCGGCCACCCTGCCCGCCGTCGAAGGCGCACTCGGTGAGATCACCCCGAATTTCTACGCGCGGATGTTCGCCGCGCATCCGGAGTTGCTGGACAACATGTTCAACCGCACTCATCAGCGCTCTGGCGAACAGTCGATGGCCCTGGCCGGCTCGATCGCCGCGTTCGCGCGGTTGCAGCTCGAGCCCGACCTTCGGCGTCAGCAGTTCATCATCGACCGCATCGCGCACAAGCACGCGTCGCTCGGCGTCACCCGCGACCAGTACTCGATCGTGCACGAGCATCTGTTCGCCGCGATCGTCGAGGTGCTCGGTGATGCGGTCACCCCGGCGGTCGCGAACGCCTGGGACGAATTGTATTGGGCGATGGCCGATGTGCTGGTCCGTGAGGAAACCGACCTGTATGCCGCGGCCGGTGTGGCGCCGGGTGCGGTGTGGCGCGACCTCGTCGTCACGCACCGCGAGCAGGTCGCACCCGACGCGGTGTCGTTCACCCTTGCCCGCCCCGACGGCGCAGATCTGCCGACGTTCTCGCCCGGGCAGTACATCTCGGTGCAGGTGCCGCTGGCCGACGGTGCGCGTCAGATCCGGCAGTACAGCCTGACCGGCGCACCGGATGTGCAATCGGAATGGCGGATCAGCGTCAAACTCGCCGGTGAGGTGTCGGCGCACCTGCACGAGAGCACCTTCGAGGGCGACACGCTGCACGTGTCGGCCCCGTTCGGTGATCTTCTTCTCCCCGAAGGTGATTCGCCGCTGTTGCTGGCGTCGGCCGGTATCGGCTGCACGCCGGTGATCGGGCTGCTGACCGCGCTCGCCGAGTCGGGTACCGACCGACCGGTGACGGTGCTGCACGCCGACCGCTCACGCGCCGGTCAGCCGCACCGCGGACAGCTGGGCGCCCTCGTCGAGAAGATCGGTTCGGCACGGCTGTACCAGTGGTACGAGCACGGCGCCGATCACCTGCGCTCCGACGACGTCCGCACCGGGTTCATGTCCCTCGACGGCATCGATCTCGACGACGACCTCCACGCCATGTTGTGCGGGCCCGGCCGGTTCCTGGAATCGATCCGCACGCAGCTGGTCGACCGCGACGTGCCCGAGGACCGCATCCACTTCGAGACGTTCGGGCCCGAGCTGCTGCGCACGGGCGCATCGAAGTGACCGTCACCCATGCGGTGGCCACCGCCATCACCTTCCTGTGGTTGGGGATGGTGGTGGCCATCTCGTTCGTCGAGGCGCCCCTGAAGTTCCGCGCGCCCGGCATCACCATTCCGCTCGGACTCGGCATCGGCCGGTTGGTGTTCCGCGCGCTGAACGCCGTCGAGGCGGTGTCGGCGATCGTGCTCGTCGTCTGCGCGATCGCCGGCGGATGGCTGGGGCAGGCCGCCGGGATTCTCGCGATCGTCGCCCTGGTCCTGCTGGTCGTGCAACTGGTGGCGATCCGTCCGGCGCTGAACCGTCGCTCCGACGCGGTGCTCGCCGCGGGGGACGCCGACGGGCCGCGCAGCCGGGTGCATCTGTTCTATGTGGCGGCCGAGCTGATCAAGGTCGGCGTCCTCGTCGCCACCGGTGTCCTGCTGCTCGTCGCGTGAGCTGATCGGGGATGCGTGGCGTCGGGATCGGGCCGGCCGGACGAATACACTGACATCCGTGGCTGAGTATCGGATCAACGACCTGGCAGAGGCGTCGGGCGTCAGTGTCCGGAATATCCGGGTTTACCAAGACCGTGGCCTGCTCCCGCCGCCGACGATTCGTGGGCGCACGGGATGGTATGCCGACGACCATCTCGTACGCCTGAATCTCATCTCCCGGATGCTCGAACGTGGCTACACCTTTGCCACCATCAGCGAGCTCCTGCACGCCGCGCACTACGGGATGAAGGTCGAGCATGTGCTGGGCGGCGCGCCGAACAAAGGCGGCCGGTTCCGCAACTTCAAGCGTGCGGCCACCATCACCTTCACCGAACTGCGCAAGTCCCTCAACGCCAGCGAACGCTCGATCGCACTCAGCCAGAAGCTGGGATTGCTGGTCAAGGACGGCGCGCACTACGCGATCAAGAACCCGGAGGTGCTCGAGGGTGCCGAGGTCCTGGTCAAGAGCGGTGTCGACATCGACGTGCTGCTCGACCGTTTTGTGCGCGTGCAGGGTGACCTCGAGGACGCGGCCACGAGTTTCGTCTCGATCATCACCGACAAGTATTTCGACGAGAATCTCCCGCTGCTCGGTGAGGCCAAGGTCAGCAAGATGGCCGAGCTGATCCAGACGGTTCGGCCGATGGCGCATGAGATCGTCGAGACCACCTTCCGTAAGGCGCTCGACGACGAGATCTCCCGCGCGATCGGGGAGGCATCGACCTACTTCGACTTCACCGACGTGGCAGCCCATGAGCCCCCGAACGCGGACGCGGAGGCAGGGCGTGACGACGAATGGGTGGCCGACGCCGAACCTGGCACCGATAACGTGACAACGAGTAGTGTTACATCCGAAGCTGTGGATTCCGCCACCTCGGCCGCCGGTTCACCGGGCGGCGAAGAGTCGGTGGACACGCCGTAAACACACCGACCGACCCGCGATCCTCCGACCGCTGCGTCCCGGCGGTGATCTGCGAGAGAGGGACGAGATGAGTCGACAGGGATGGGTCATCGGCGGTGTCGCGGCAGGCGCCGCAGCGATCGGGGTGGGTGCGGGCACGATCGGTGCGGGCCTCGTGCGCGAGGCGCTGCACGGCGCGCCCGCCGTCGACGACGGACCCGACGACCTGCTGGCCGAACCGACTGCGCCGTGCACCACCCAAACCGTGCGCGCCGACGACGGCACCCGACTCAACGTCGTCGTCCACGGGGCCACGGCGCTCGATGCCGGCACGGATGACGTGATCGTCGCGGTGCATGGATGGACGTGCAACACCACCTTTTGGTATCCGCAGATCAATCGGTTCGCCGGCGAGCGCACCGTGATCTCCTACGATCAGCGCGGCCACGGCCGCAGCGAACTCGGCCGCAAACGGCCGACCATCGCCACCCTCGGCCAAGATCTCGAGGCAGTGCTCGACGCGGTGGTACCCGCGGGACGTCGCGCCATCCTCGTCGGCCACTCGATGGGCGGGATGACGATCATGTCGTGGGCCGCGCAGTATCCGCAGCGGGTATCCGAGCGGGTGTCCGCCGTCGTCCTCGCGTCGACCGCGGCCAAAGCGGTCATGCAAAACCACCTGCTGATCCCGCTCGACCTGCCGCGCTACAGCAGGCCGTTCGCGCCGGCCGTCACCAAACTCATCACGTCGTCGCCACTTCCGTTGCCGCACAGCTCTTATGGGCCGCGCCTGTCGCAGTACATCGCGCTCGGGTCGAGCGCCCGGGCGGCACACGTCGCATTCGTCGACAACATGATCATGAACTGCCCGCCGCGTGCCCGGGCGCGCTGGGGCGCGGCGATGGGCAAGCTGGACGTCACCGCGGGACTGGCGGCGCTGTCCGTGCCGACGACGATCCTGGTCGGCACCGATGATCGGCTGACGCCGCCGGCACACGCCGAGCAGATGGCAGAGGTGTTGCGCCGCAACGGAACTCTGCGTGATCTGGTGATCCTCGACGGAGTGGGTCACATGTCGACGATCGAGGCCGACACACAGGTCAACGAGTTGTTGTCGGCGGTCATCGCCGAGGCGCCGGCGGCGAGTGTTCCGGCCGGGCAACCGGATCGGGTTCCATCGGCCTGAACGGCAGGTCCAGGCGGAAGACCGCCCCATGTGGTGCGGTGTCCGCCGTCGGGGCCGTCGTGCGGGGCAGCAGGCGGACCTCGCCGCCGTGTGCGCGGGCGAGGCCGCGTGCCACCGCCAGCCCCAGACCGGCTCCGCCCGAGCGCCGGTCGCGCGAATCATCCAGGCGTACCAGGCGGTCGAAGATGCGCTCGCGGTCGGCGTCGGGTACGCCGGGGCCGGTGTCGCCGACCGTCACGGTCACCCAGTCACCGGAATCGGTGTGTGCGAGAGCCGCCGTCACATCGACGCGTCCCCCGGACGGCGTTGCCTGGCAGGCGTTGTCGATCAGGTTGGCCAGGATCTGCGAGACCCGGCCGGGATCGGCGAGGGTCGGCGCGGCCTCACCGGCAGCGGTGACGGTCAGTCCGGGATGCAGGATCGCCACCCGGCGACACTGGTCGGCGGCGAGTGCGGCGACGTCGACCGGCTCGGGATGTAGACCCAGCCCGGCATCGATGCGCGCCATGTCGACCATGTCGCCGACGAGCCGGCCGGCACGGCGCGTCTCCTGAACGAGTAGCAGCACCAACTCTTCCCGGTCTCGGACGGATGCGTCGGTGTCCATCTGCAGCAGTGTCTCGGCGATAGCCTGAACCCCGGTGATCGGGGTGCGTAACTCGTGGGCGGCGTCGGCGACGAATTGCCGGACCGAGTGTTCGGCCGCGCGCCGGTCGGCCTCGGCGCCTTCGAGTGAATCGAGCATGTCGTCGAAAGCCGCTGCGGTACGCCCCAACTCGGTATCGGTGCGGGCGGGGGCGAGTCGCTCTCCGCGCCGGCCGCGCGCGATCGATCGGGCCACCTCGGTCATGGTGTCCAACGGCGCCAGGGCATAGCGCATCCCGAACCACGCCAGCACCGCGGTGAGCAGGAGCGCGACCGCGCCGGTGATCGCCATGCCGGTCAACAGACGCGACTGCATCCCGCCGAGCAGGTCGCCGTCGACGGCCAGGGTGAGGGTCGCGCCCTCGGCCCAGGACGAGCGTGGGGCGTGCAGTGCGATCGTGCGATGGGCGACCGCGTCGTGGGTCGGGCGTCCGAGCACCTCGCCGTCGGCGAGTTCGAGGCGGGCACGCACCGACCGGCCTTCGATGCGCTGCAAGAAGATCTCGGGCGTGCGGGAGGTACGCGCATACTGTTGGGCCAGCGTGGCGCGATCGCCGAGCAGTGCAGTGGCCGCACGGTGGCCGGCCACGCCGAAGAGCGCGGTGCTGATCGCGATCAGTGTCACCAGCGACACCGTCACCACGGTGAGGGCGATGACGGTCACCCGAGTGCGCAGCGAACCACCGGTCAGGTGGGTACGCATGTTCATGGCGGATCGCCGTCGATGCCGGGTACTTCGGTGCGTCTCGTCGATGCCTGGCCAGATGCCCACGGGCGCAGGATGTATCCGCGGCCGCGCTCGGTGTGTAGCAGTCGGGGACCGTATGCTTCGAGTTTGCGGCGCAACGCGCTCACATTGACCTCGACGAGATTCGGGTCGAAATGGTCGTAGCTCCAGACGCCGGTAAGGATCTGGGTCTTGGTAACCACCCGTCCGCGTCGTTGCGCGAGGTAGGTGAGCACCCGGAACTCGGTGGGCGTCAAAGCTATTCGATTGCCCGCACGGGTCGCGGTCTGTTCGTCGCGGTCGATTTCGAGGTCATCGACGTAGAGTATGTCGGTGCGCCCGCCGCGTCGGCGCAGGACCGCGCCCACCCGAGCCATCAGCTCCGCCATCTCGAACGGCTTGACCACGTAGTCGTCGGCACCTTCGGTGAGGCCGTGCAGGCGATCGGCGACGCCGTCGCGGGCGGTCACCATGATGATTCCCGCGTCGCTGCGCCGCCGGACCACGTCGAGCAGGGTGAAGCCATCCGAGCCCGGCAACATCACGTCGAGCAGTACCGCGTCCGGGCGGGCCTCGGCCAGATCGTGTTCGAGTCGCGAGCCGTCGGGGCGGGCGAGTACCAGGTGGCCGGCCTCGGTCAACGCCGCGGCCACCGCGACCCGAATCGGAGTCGAGTCCTCGATGACGAGAACCGTGGCGCTCATATCAGGTGATTCTGCCAGCCGCGCGTCGGATCGGGGCGTGTCTGCGACCGGCTCGGTGCGATCACCCTGGTTGCGCCGACGTGGGAGCCGGTGGTCCGCTGGGCTGCTGCGACCGGGCCGGCTGCGGTGGACGTTTCACGACATCGCGTGCGGTGACGGTACCGCCGCGTCGGGCACCGGTGACCACGATCCGGTCCCCGACGGCGAAGTCGTTCTGCTGCTGCGGCATCCGCGCGGTTCCGAAATGGGTGCCGCCGGTGATGTCGACGGTCACCGTCTTGTTGTTGCGGGCATGGACTGTCCAGGCTTGGCCGTTGATCGCGGTGATCTGGCCGGCCACCGCGCGTCGTCGCTGGGCTGCGGCGCCCTGGTGGGGGGTCTTGCCGTGATGGGATCGTTCGGCCGCGGCGACCCGCTTCGGAGTGGAGTCGTGGCCGATCGCCCAGCCGATCCCACCGCCGACGAGGCCGCCGATGACGAGTGCGACGATGCCGATGAGCACGGCCGTGCGCTGCGTACGCCAGAACGGCGGCTTCGCCGGTTGCGGCACGGTCGGTGGTTGCGGCCCGGTCGGCGGCGGTCCCGGAGGCAGCGGCGTCGTCGGGTCGCCGGCCGGATATGTGCCCGGCGCGGGGTGGTCGTGCGCCGGTTCTCTCGGCTCTTCGATGTCTGACATGCGACCACCGTAGAGCGGTCGCCTGCATGTGAACTGAAGACTTTCTGAAGGTTGTGGCCCTGACCGGATCGGCCATGCGGTCCGGGAGGGTGCTGTCGGCGTGATTCTGTGGCAACTGTTCACTGATTGAACGAAAGGAATTGTGGTCATTGAGGATTCATTCCACAAGGCCTGCCGGCCGAACGTTCTGCTAGACCGGAGCCATCGCAAGATCGTCCACGGGAATTCCGTGATCGACGAGTCAGAGCGTGCAGTTCACCAGGACCGGCTCGGGATGCAGCGAGACGCCGAAGGCGGCGGCGACGCCGTCGCGCACATCGCGCGCGAGGGCGAGGAGTTCACCGGTGGTGGCATTGCCCCGATTGGTCAGTGCCAGAGTGTGTTTGGTGCTCAGCCGGACAGCGGAGTCCGAGCCGGGATAGCCCTTGACGTAGCCGGCGCGTTCGATGAGCCAGCCGGCGGAGAGCTTGATGCCGTCGTCGGCAGGGTAGGTGGGCACTACGATGTCCTGCCCAAGACGAGAAAGGATGCGTTCTCCGATCGCGGGGGCGTCGTCGGTGCGCACGATCGGATTGGTGAAAAACGAACCCGCACTCCAGGTGTCGTGATCGTCGGGATCGAGGACCATACCCTTGCCCGCGCGCAGGGCGAGTACCGTCTCGCGCACGGCGCGGGCGTCGGCCCGACCGCCTGTGTCCACGCCCATCGCGGCGGACAGTTCACGGTAGCGCAGCGATCGGCTGACGCGGCCGCCGTTGAGCCACAACGAGACCGCGACCACGACCAGCTCGTCGCGATGTTTGAGCCGGGAGGTGCGGTAGGCCAGGCCGAGTTCGTTGGGCGCAATCCACCGCAGCGTCGCCGCCCGGCGATCGAGGACCTGCACCTCGCGCAGGATGTCGGCGACTTCGACGCCGTAGGCGCCCACATTCTGAACCGGGGTGGCGCCCGTCGACCCGGGGATGCCCGACAGGCACTCCAGACCGCCGAAACCCTCCGCGACGGTCGCGGCCACCAGATCGTCCCAGGTGACGCCGGCGTCGGCGGTCACGAAGGCGCGTCCGGACTCACGGTCGGTGCCGAACTCGATCTGGCTGCTCTCGACGCGGATCGCGGTTCCGGCGAACCCTTCGTCGGCGATCACCAGGTTCGAGCCGCCGCCAATGACGAGGACCGGCTCGGCGGCCGTATCGGCGGCCAGGATCTCCTCGACCAGGGAACGCGTGTCGTCGCAGCGGATCAGGGCCCGTGCCGGGCCGCCGATTCGTAGGGTGGTCAGGCCCGCCAGCGGCACACCGGACTGCAGCGAAGTGTCGGTCACGGCCCAACGGTAACCTGCCCGCGCCGCACGCAGCCGCCGCGCTCCGGCGGCGTCGAGTAATCTCTCATCCCATGGCGAGCCCGCTGAATCACTCGGTGTCCTATCCCTTCTCCACCGATCGGTATTGGGAGATCGTGTCGACCGAGCAGTACTGGCGCGATCTGCTCGAGGCCACCAACTCGAGCCACGGCCGGCTCGAGTCGTTCACCGACGACGGCACCACGATCACCGTCGAGATGCTGCAGGGAGTCCCCGAGGACAGGTTGCCGTCGATCGTCACCAAGGTGCGTCCGGGGGACCTGGAGATTCCGCGGATGATGCGTTTCACCCGGGACAAGAGCACCGTCACCGGAGCGATGACCGCGTCGGTGTCCGGTGCGCCCGCCGACGTCGATGGTGAACTCGTGGTCTCCGGCGACCCGGCCACCGCCGCGTACACAGGCAACGCCAAGGTCGCCATTCCCTTCGTCGGCGGCAAGATCGAAAGCGCCGTCATCGAGCAGTTGGTGGACCTGCTGGAGAACGAACAGGAGAAGACGGTGGCCTGGGAGGCCGCTCACCGATGACGTAACCTAACCGTTATGGCACGACGTCTCAGCTACTCCGCGCGCTATACACATCCCGTGGCGAAGCTCTACGAAGCCCAGAGCACCCGGCAGTATTGGGATGACATGATGGCGGGCTTCCAGATGATCTCCCCGCATTGCGAGGTCGAGGACTTCCGGTCCGACGAAACCGGCCTGAAAGTGGTGCTCAAGCAGCACATCGGCCGCGACCAGCTCCCGCCGCTCGCCCAGACCGTCCTGATGAAGGACATGGTCATCACACGCGAGGAATCGTTCGGTCCGTTCGATCCGGACAACACCAAGGGCGACTACACCGCCTCGATCCCGGCCGGCCCGGGAAATCTGCAGGGCTGGCAGGAACTGTTCCCCACCGACACCGGCTGCACCCTCCGCAAGACCAGCGAGGTCAAGGTCTTCATCCCGTTCATCAACAGCAAACTCGAGCAGCTCATCGCGGTGAACCTCGTCGACCTGTTCCGCGCGGAAGCCGAATACGCCAAGGACTGGGTCCACAAGAACCTGTAGCCGCCTCACGCCGCGGCACGGAAGAGGGCGCGGGAGAAAACGATGCGTAGTGACTCGCGCCGTGGCGCCAAGCCGTCCGGCCGGGTGACCCGCGGCACCACCAACATCAATCGCCTTCGGCGCGTCGACCGCTGGATGGCTCACGAGCCGGCGATCATCGCCGCGCTGACTTCCGAACCGCGGCCGCTGATCGTCGATCTCGGCTACGGCGCCCGTCCGGACACCTGCGTGGAGATGGCCCACCGATTACGGCCGGTGGCCCCCGACCTGGAGATGGTCGGTCTCGAGATCGACCCCGAGCGGATCGTCGAACCCTACGATCGGGTGCGCTTCGCGCTCGGCGGGTTCGAGCTCGCCGGTTTGCACCCACACCTGGTCCGCGCCTTCAACGTCCTGCGGCAATACGACGAACACGAGGTGGCACCCGCGTGGGCGCAGATGATCGCGCAACTCGCACCCGGCGGATTGATCGTCGAGGGCACGTGCGACGAGATCGGCCGCCGCTGCGCCTGGGTGCTGCTCGACGCCGACGGTCCCCGGCAACTCACCCTGTGCTGGGCGCCCGCACACACCGCGCGGCCCTCCGAACTGGCCGAACGCCTGCCCAAGGCGCTCATCCACCACAACGTGCCCGGTGAACGCATCCACGAACTACTCGCCACCGCCGACCGCTGCTGGGACAACGCGGCCGGACAGACGGTCTTCGGTCCGCGTGCGCGCTGGCGGCAGACGCTGCACCTGATGCGCGACGCCGGGATCGACGTCGAGATCCCACGCGGGCGCGTCGTCGACAATCTGTTGACAGTGCCCTGGGAGACGGTGGCCGTCCGCGGGTAGTTTGGCCACATGCGAATCGCGATGGCCCAGATCAGCTCTGGAACAGATCCGGTCGCCAACCTGAGCCTCGTCGACGAGAAGACCGCACAGGCCGCGTCCGCCGGCGCCGATCTCGTGGTGTTCCCGGAAGCCACGATGTGCCGCTTCGGCGTGCCGCTCGGCCCCCTCGCGCAGCCATTGGACGGCCCCTGGGCGCAGCACGTCTCACGCGCCGCCGCCGATCACGGTACGACCATCGTCGCCGGCATGTTCACCCCCGCTGACCATGGCCGGGTGGCCAACACGCTGCTCGTCGCGCATCCGGACGGCCGGCGCACCGGATACGACAAGATCCACCTGTACGACGCCTTCGGATTTCGCGAGTCCGACACCGTTGCCGCCGGCGAAACGGCGGTGACCGTCGAGGTCGACGGTGTGCGCGTCGGTCTGGCGACCTGCTACGACATCCGGTTTCCGAGACTGTTCACCACCTTGGCCGCCGACGGCGCCGAGGTGATCGTGGTGCCGGCGTCGTGGGGAGCGGGGCCCGGAAAGGTCGGACAATGGCAGACGCTGGCCACCGCGCGGGCCCTCGATTCGACGGCGTTCGTCGTCGCCGTCGGACAGGCCGAACCGGCCGATGACGGGCGTCGTTCGGGTAGCGCACCCACCGGTGTCGGGCATAGCCAAATCTCAGATCCCTTCGGTAGCGTGGTCGCTTCGTACGCGGGGCCGTCGAGGTTGGGTGTGCACACCCTCGATCTGGGGCTCGTCGCCACCGCCCGCGAACAGCTCGCAGTGCTCGCCAACCAGCGGGAATTCGGCTCTGCCGCATCGCCGGTAGCCGCGCACAAGCCCTGATCACGCAAGAACCGAATCGCTAGGACGGAGTTGCATGGCCGACGACACGACCGACGAACCCCGTACCCCAGCGGGTCACGAGGATCCGGACATCACCAAGCGGGTCGGCCGGGGTGACGACGCGAGCGCCGCGCCGAGCGACGAAGCCGCGAGTCCGGTGAGTGGCCCGCCGGAAGCCGGCAGTGCGGCAAGCGGGAGTGCGGCAAGCAGTAGTGCGGCAAGCAGTAGTTCGGCAAGCGGGGATCCGTCGCCGGACACCGAGCAGTGGGAGACGGCCACCACCGCCCAGCATTCGCGCGCCTACTCGCAGATCGGCGAGGCCACCACGACACCGGTGACGCCGCCCCCGCCGGAGCCGCGACCGCAGACCACACAGTTCACGACGGGCCAGAACCCGGTCGGCAGCGGTGGCTTCGCGCCCGCGCCACCGGCCGGCGGACCCCCGACGGGATCGTCGCCGACCGGACCCGGAGTCGTCACCAGCGCGCCGGGCCGACGCCGCACCGGCAGGTTCATCGTGCTCGGTGTCGTCGGGCTGGTGCTGGTGATCATCATCGCGCTCGTCGGCTCCGAGCTCTATCTGCGCAGCCGCGCCACGGACTGTCTCGAGCAGCAGTTCGGCGCACTCACCGGGCAGCCCACCAATGTGTCGATCAGCAAGAAACCCGTTCTGCTGCAAAAGTTCTCGAACAATTATCCGTACGTCCAGGTCGACACCAGCGACTCGAATGCCACCCAGATGCAGCTTCACGCGCGCGCCGACGGCGTCAGCCAGAACGGTGGTTCGGTGAAGGTCGACTCGCTCTCGGGCACCGGCTTCGTGCCGTTCCAGCGGGTCATCGAGATGAGCAAACAGGGCCAGCTCGCCGGTGGCGGTTCGCCGAACGGTGGCGGCAACAACGGCGCCAACGATCCAACGACCGGCGCCGGCGGTGCGGGCATCCTCTCGGGCACCCAGGTCTCGGCGGTGACCGGCAACGCCGCCGACGGCACGATCAAGGTCGACGCGTCGGTGCAGGTCGCGATCTTCCCCGTCCCGGTCAGTCTCACGATGAAGCCGGTGGTCGATCAGGGGCGGGTGCGTTTTCAGGTCGAGCAGGCCAGTGCTTTCGCCTTCGGCATCCCGGCCGATTTCGCCCAGCAGTTCGTGGACGGATTCGGCGACTCACTGTTCGGTGAACTCACCAAGGAAATCAAGGTCTCCTCGCTGAAGGTGACCGATTCGGGAGTCGACTTCGCCGTCACCGGCAAAGACGTCGACCTGAGTTCCGCCGGGGGTTCGGGGGCCGGATCAGGGGCGAGCTGCTCGATCCTCTGACCGCGCCCGGTCGCTGCTCGGAGGCCAGGGCGTCGGCACCCCGGGTACGCTCGGAGATGTCCGATTTCTGACCCCGTTCCGGAGGAACCCGTGGGCTCGCTGATTCTCATCGTCGTCGTCATCCTGCTCGTGATCGCAGTGGTGGTGGTGACGCAGCGGCGGTCGAGCGCCACCACCACCCGGGTCCTCGACGACGCCAAGGCCGACGCCCGGCAGGCCATCGAACGCCTCGGCGGGCAGGTGTACATGCTCGTCGGTGACTCTCCGGCGTCCAAGCAGGCACTAGCCGACGCCGCCGAACGCCTGACCGCCGCCGGATCCCAGATCGATCAGGCCACCAGTCCGGCGCAGGCCGGGCTGGCCAAGCAGACCGCGGTCGAGGGGCTCTACTACATCCGCGCCGCCCGTACCGCGATGGGTTTGGACCCGGGTCCGGAGATCCCCGAACTCGCCGGTCGCAAGAGCGCCGGTGAGGTCACCGAGAACCGTGAGGTCGAATTCGAGGGCCGGCAGGTGCAGGCCTCGCCCGCGCCCTCCCCGAACACCCCCAACTACTACCCGGGTGGCCGCGTCGCCGGTCGTCCGGTTCCGGCCGGGTGGTACTCCGAACCCTGGTGGAAACCCGCGCTCGTCGCCGGCGCCTGGGGCGTCGGATCGATGTTTCTGTTCTCGGCAATGTTCTCCGGCATGGCCGGGGTGAACTACGACGCGACCGCCTTCGAAAACGGCGTCGGCGACGGCAGCGACGGCGGCGCAATCGATTCCGGCGACTACGGGGATTCCGGCGACGGCGGTGACGGCGGTGGTGACGCAGGCGGGGGAGACCCGGGTGGGGGTGACTACGGCGGGGGCGATCCGGGTGGCGGTGACTACGGCGGTGGCTTCGGCGATTTCGGGGGCGGCGATTTCGGGGCCGGCGATTTCGGTGGTGGTGGGGACTTCGGCGGCTTCTGACCGCCGGATCTGCTCGCCCCGGCCCGTACCTACTCTGCGAAGCCCGCGAGCACTGCGCGGCTACCCGACAGCCCCAGCCGGTTGGCGCCGGCCGCGATGAGTTCGGCGGCGAAACGCGCGTCGCGGATACCGCCCGACGCCTTCACCCCGACCTGCGCCGGTACCGCGGCCCGCATGATCTCGACCGCGCGCACGCTCGCGCCGCCGGCCGGATGAAAACCCGTCGAGGTCTTCACGAAACTCGCACCGGCCCGCGCGGCGCGGCGGCAGACCTCGACGAGGGTCTCCTCGCCGGCGAGTTCGAGCAGGGCCGCCGACTCGACGATCACCTTGAGGACGATCCCGTCACCGACGGCCTCGCGCACGGTGAGCACGTCGGCGAACACCTCGTCGAACTTGCCCGACAGCGCCGCGCCGACGTCGATCACCATGTCCACCTCGTCGGCACCGGAATCCACGGCCAGCCGGGCCTCGGCAGCCTTGACCAGCGAATGATGTTTACCCGACGGGAAACCCGCGACCACACACGTCCGTTGTGCGCCGGTGTCGATGGGCAGCGTCGACGGTGAGAGGCACACCGCGTACACGCCGAGGTCGGCGGCCTCGGCGACGGTGGCCAACACGTCGTCGTGAGTGGCCTCGGGCTTGAGCAGGGTGTGGTCGACGAGGGCCGCGACATCGGCTCGGCGTAGGTCGGTGATCGTCACACAGACGAGCTTGGCACACTGGAGGATCGTGACCCCCGCCGACGCCGCCTCCCCTCGTATCGCGACTCCCGCCGCCGCCGACCGCCGCTACGTGCTCACGCTCGGCTGCCCCGACCAGCTCGGTATCGTCGCGCGGATCTCATCGTTCCTTGCCGAGATCGGCGGCTGGATCACCGAGGCCGCCTACCACTCCGACGCGGACTCCGGCTGGTTTTTCACCCGGCAGGCGGTGCGCGCCGACTCGGTCGCCATCGGCCTCGACGAGGTGCGTACGCGCTTCGCCGAGATCGCCGCCCAATGGGGACCGCACACCGACTGGCAGGTCACCGACACCGGCGAACAGAAGTCGGTGGTGCTGCTGGTGAGCAAAGAGAGTCACTGCTTGACCGATCTGCTCGGCCGCGCGGACCGCGGCGAACTGCCGGCCACGGTGTCGGCGGTCCTCGGCAACCATCCCGACCTGCGTGAGCTCACCGAACGCTTCGGCGTGCCGTTCCATCACGTGCCGTTCACCGGTCCCGACGGGAAGTCCGGTGCTCGCGCCAGACGAGCCGCCTTCGATCAGGTCGAGGCGATCGTCGACGGCTACCGCCCCGACGCGGTGGTCCTCGCGCGGTTCATGCAGATCCTGCCGCCGGAACTGTGTGAGGCATGGAACGGCCGCGCCATCAACATCCACCACAGCTTCCTGCCCAGTTTTGTCGGCGCACGTCCCTATCACCAGGCGTTCGCGCGTGGCGTCAAATTGATCGGCGCCACTTGCCATTACGTCACCGCCGACCTCGACGACGGTCCGATCATCGAACAGGACGTCACCCGCATCGATCACACCGACACGGTGCCTGACATGGTCCGTCAGGGCCGCGACATCGAAACACTGGTTCTCGCAAGGGGATTGCGCTGGCACCTCGAAGATCGGGTACTGGTCCGCGGCCGTAAGACTGTGGTGTTCAACTGACCCGGATGGTGTCGGGG